>DASYFA010000326.1:0-3704 GCA_036498705.1 Paenibacillus sp. | reverse complement strand
ATCCTTCTTAAGCATGATGGACATAGAAGCGGATGAAAAGTCATTGGAAAATGGGGGAGAATAGGTATGGATTTTTTGGAAATTAGCCGATATGGATTTATGGTAGCTTTTTTTCTGTACTGTGCTTCTTTTATTTTTTATGTAGTTGCTGTAACGGGAAAGACGTGGAAGAACAGGGATCCGCAGCGTCATGAACGTAAATGGGGAAGAATCTCCTTTGCGACCTCTTCACTGGGATTATTATCGCATTTAATTTATTGCGCATTTCGCTGGGCTTATAGCGGGCACGTTCCAGTTAGCAATATGTATGAGTTCATGACATTCTTGTCTATGATGGTGATGATAGCTTTCACCGTAATCTTCTTGATCTATCGTAAAATATTACTTGGTATGTTCGCACTGCCAATTGCTATTATTATTATGGCATACGCTGCTGTATTCCCGCAGGATGTCCAACCACTGATTCCTTCGCTGCGCTCCATCTGGCTATATATACATGTGACGTTGGCGGCGACAAGCGAAGCCTTCTTTGGAGTAGGGTTTGTGGCCGCATTGATCTACCTGTTGCGCACGATCGAGTTCGACAGCAATGAGAAATCAGCACGTCGCCAAAAATGGTGGATTGAATTTACGCTATTTTCTATTATTATAGTAGTGGGCTTTATTGTGTCGGTCTTTGCCTTCCGAGCAGTCGGATATGAAGCTGTGTTCACGCAAAATGAGACAACGATTGACAGCCAAGTACAACAAAATAGTACAATAGAAAAACCGGGAGTTTACCAGATGCCGCCTATCGTGGCGCCTTATCAGAGCAAGGTCAAGTCAATTCCGTCCTTCCTTGGAATGGATCGTCCTTGGTTCGAAGCACCGTCATGGATTAGTGGAGCAAGTGCGGCTCGCAAATTGAATACGGTGATATGGGCCGTAATTACCGGGATTGTGCTATATTTATTACTAAGGCTTATTCTTCGCCGTCCATTGTGCAAAATCATAGCGCCAGCTGTGAAAGGAATTGATCCGAATGATGCGGATGAGATCAGCTATCGGGCGATAGCTATTGGATTCCCCATCTTTACACTTGGGGCACTTGTATTTGCTATGATCTGGGCTCAGCAAGCATGGGGCCGTTTTTGGGGTTGGGACCCAAAAGAAGTATGGGCACTCATTACCTGGCTCTACTATAGCGCTTATCTGCATTTGCGCTTGTCCCGCGGCTTTCAGGGGCGCAAAGCTTCTTGGATCGCCGTAATTGGTTTCCTCGTGGTAATGTTTACGCTCGTGGGTGTTAATCTTATTATTGCAGGTTTACATTCTTACGCGGGCACAGACTAACAATATTATTAATCCTATAATTCGCTCTGGTGAATGGGTAAGATGATGAAGGGGTTGTTGTTGATGTCAGAAGAGAATCGCATTTTGGTGGTTGATGATGAGGAGCGTATTCGTCGATTACTCAAAATGTATTTGGAAAAAGAGGGTTATGAGATCGATGAAGCGGAAGACGGAGAGATCGCTCTGAGAAAAGCGACGTCCAACGATTATGGCTTGATTCTACTTGATGTGATGCTGCCGGGAATCGATGGCATTGAGGTATGTAATCGATTGAGACAGGTAAAAGCCACACCGGTGCTTATGTTGACAGCGAAGGGTGAAGAAATGAACCGGGTTCAAGGCTTTGAAGTCGGTGCTGATGACTATGTCGTTAAGCCTTTTAGCCCGCGTGAAGTCATTTACCGCGTCAAGGCGATTATGCGCCGTGCTTCTGCGACAGCCTATTTAACCAAAGAAAGTGGGACCAGCAACAACATTGTGTTCCCTCATCTTATTATTGAACATGACGCTCACCGTGTTACAGCGAATGGGCAGGAAGTCAGCTTAACACCTAAGGAATATGAGTTGCTGCACTATTTAGCTGTATCACCGGATAAAGTATTCTCACGCGAGGAACTGCTGAAGGATGTATGGAATTATGAATTTTTCGGCGATCTTCGTACGGTAGATACGCATGTGAAGCGACTGCGCGAAAAACTGAATAAAGTATCTCCGGAATCAGCGGCTATGATCACTACAGTATGGGGCGTTGGTTATAAGCTGGAGGTTGCTAAGTAAGTGAGCTTCTGGAGATCGCTGGTCGGCAAGTTGTGGATAACGATCATTGGCCTGGTTGCTTGTGTATTACTCATATTAGGATTATTCCTGCTCCCATATATCGATACGAATTTTACGAATTCTGCCGCGATTAAGAAGATGTTTGTAATCGTATGCGTGATTGGGTTCTCGCTTACAACCTTCTTTGCGCTATTCTTATTCACGAAGATTACGCAGCCGATGCAGCAGCTGATCCGCGCGACAGACTCGATTCGCAAAGGAAAGTATGATACCCGGCTGTCACTTCGCACAAGCGATGAGATCGGGACTTTATCGATTACCTTTAATCATATGGCTGAAGAGCTAGAGAGTACGATCCGAAGCTTGAAGCATGAGAAGGAACATCTGTCCAGCGTTCTAAGAAGTATGCATGATGCGGTTATTACATTAGATCGCAGCGGTGCGATTATTTTGACGAATCCTCCGGGTGAGAAGGTACTTGAGCTCTGGGGTGATCTGCCGGATTCCGCCTCTGAGATGGAGGAATTGACGGAGGATGACTATTGGAGCGGAATTCCGAAGCCGCTTATTCCCATGTTCCACCGTGTACTTGACCAGGAAGGCGACCAGAGCATGAATATCCATGTGAAGAAAGGCGTATGGTCCGTACATATGACACCTCTCGCCTCGGATGGAGAGGTTCGTGGAGCAGTTGCAGTTGTACGTGATGTGACGGAGCAAGTCAAGCTGGAGAAGATGCGTAGCGACTTTGTCGCCAACGTCTCCCATGAGATCCGTACACCGCTCTCAATGATGCAAGGGTATAGCGAAGCGCTCCTTGATGGTATGGCGGCAACGCCTGAAGAACAAGCAGAGCTGGTACAAGTCATCCATGATGAGTCACTTCGTATGACCAGGCTCGTTCGTGATTTGCTCGATCTGGCCCGCATGGAGGCGGGGTATATCGATATGCCGATGGCACAGATGGACTTCCAGGAGCTAGCTGAGAGGATGCATCGCAAATTCCTGGTACGAGCCAAGGAGCATGACATTACACTCACGCTTGATGTTGATGAATCACCGATGTACTTGGAGCAGGCCAATGAAGATCGACTGGAACAGGTACTCACGAACTTGCTTGATAATGCATTCAGGCATACGCCGGATGGGGGAGAGATTGGAATCAGCGCCCACATCCGCGATAGCAAGCTCGGTAAGGAGCTACACGCCTCGATCAAGGACAGTGGGGCAGGCATTCCTTCCGATGATCTTTCGTTCATCTTCGAGAGGTTCTACAAGGCTGACAAGGCCCGTGTCCGGGGCGAAACCGTAGGAACCGGCCTGGGGCTGTCGATTGTGAAGAATATCGTGGATTCGCATCAAGGTACGATTCAAGCGGAGAGCGAGCTTGGCAAGGGTACGATATTTCATGTGATATTGCCTGTCGAAGGGCATCAATAAATTGTAGGTATGACCATCCTGTTTGCAGAAAGGATGGTTTTTTGTTGAACAAACAA
Organism: Paenibacillus sp.; assembly: GCA_036498705.1. Taxonomy (GTDB): domain Bacteria; phylum Bacillota; class Bacilli; order Paenibacillales; family Paenibacillaceae; genus Fontibacillus. Next base: position 99 of record DASYFA010000326.1, on the reverse strand, counting down.
GAGAAATCTTGTTCAACGTGGAACATGTTCTGTTAGACCAAACAAAAGTGGCTGTCTCTTAAGTAGTGAATTGCTACTAGGAGACAGCCACTTTTGATA
>DASYFA010000325.1:0-8145 GCA_036498705.1 Paenibacillus sp. | reverse complement strand
CTGTGTACCTGCGAATTTCCAGGTACTATCGGATTCATCATAATAAGCAGGATAGTTTAACCCCCCGATGCCCCAGCCATAAGCGAGATCTCTAAAGATATCCCCTTTAGTTTTGGAGGCCATCGGATAGGAATCTGGGTAAATTTCTTTTAATTTCTTCAACGCTTGATAGAACTCTTCCGTATTCGTCCACTCCGGAATGTTGTTCTTATCAAAGATATCTTTTCTGTACATCATGCCGTGGTTAACGTCTCGGTTCATATTATAAATAGGCCATGTATAGAGTTTATTATTCTCATCACCGTATGAATTGGCCACCCATGGATTCTCATCGACGTACAATTTTTTGAAGTTTGGCAGCATATCTATATAGTCATTAATAGCGACAACGCCTTTTTGCTGACCGATTTTCTTCAACTCATCTGGTCTAAGTCCGTTGAAAATATCAGGAAGCTTACCGGATGCGGCGACCAAACGAACCTTGTCTTTAAAAGTCGAATCAGAATAACTTTGGAAATCTACTTTAATCCCCGTGCGTTTCTCGATTTCCTTGGCAATTAGCTTATCGTTAAGTTGAAAATCACTAACGACCATCCATGTAAGCGTTGTCGGCTTATCTACCAACGGAAGCTTCAATCCACCGGTATCGCCATACTGATTGCTAGTGTCCTCTACTACCGTGTTGGTCGGAGTATTACTAGCTCCTCCATTTTTATCTCCGTTTGAAGCGCTCCCATTTTTACCGCTGCTAGAACCGCATGCAGCGAGTAATGCACTTGCCATAATCAGAACAAGCACCATACTGAGAATTCTCTTTGACATTTTTTTGCCTCCCCTTGTGATAGGTGATGATTCACTGTGTCCGAGTCTTCTGTATCGGACAATTCAAATTGTAGGATGGGGTTAACGCTCCGTAAATAAAGCGTTTTCATCGACCGCAATTTTTCGCTGCAAATAATCATCTATAATCGTAAAAACCTTGATATATCAAGCAATTTCGAGTGTGGAAAATGCTAAAGAGGTGGAAAATGCTATATATTCGTTTTCGTTTTTTTGTTTTTTTCGCATTTTCCGGATTTCCCAATGCCAATTCCTTACAATAGAACTGAATTTCCTGACCTTCTGCTCTCCTCTGCAGCCTCAACAAAGCGAATAACCTCTAGCGTCTCCGGCCATCTAAGTGGAGAAATACGAGTCTGGAACAGTACCATAATCTGTTCGAGCAGACTGGCATAGAAGGGTTTGGCTGCAAAATCGATCTCGATGGATGAAGTTTGTTCTTGTCGGTGGATATCTGCACTGAACGGAGTTCCAGGTTGGCGGCTGAGTCTGACCGTTCCCTCACGTCCATCTCTCCAGACCGCTGAAATATACTCCACCTCTCCCTCTCTCGTTACATTTACTTCCACACAGCCGCTACCCATAATGCCATACAGAAGCTCCACTGAATGTATTCCGTACCAGTAATAATAAGATTGAGTTGGCTCGATATCCAAAGGTCCGCCGACATCCGCTCGAATCACAGTTTCGGAACTATTTAGTGCCAGATCATCGGTAATTTGCTGGGCATATCTTAGAGTAGAGCTGCTCATCAGAGGAGTCTGATGTTCCCGTGCGATACGGAAGATCTCCTCCGCTTCTGTTCTGCATAATGCCAGCGGTTTATCGATAAAGACCGGCTTGCCGAAGGGAGCCATCTTCTTGAATTGCTCCATATGTACCCGTCCATCCGCTGATGTAAGCAAGATAGCGTCACAACTCGCTGCTACCTCTTCAGGACTATTCATTCGGTGTACGCCGAATTCGGTTTCCAGTGTAGTCATAAAGCCCTGGACCCGATTTGCACTAAGTGCAAAATCCTCGGACCCGCCTAAAAAAGCTGCTACAACCTTCCCGCCCGCAACGTGATTCGCATCGGACGGGTCGTTGAGCAGCCTGGTGAATGCAACGGAATGGGAGGAATCTGTACCTACAATACCTATATTTAAAAGTTCCACACTTGTTCTCCCCTTTTCTCAGGCACATCTACTATTCAGCAGCTAGCTTCTGCCAAGCTATGGCCGCGAGCAAAGATGCGCCAAGCGAAATACAATCTTCATTTAATTCATACCTTGGATGATGAAGCCCATAGGCACTACCCGCGTCTATGGCAGGACCTGAGCCTAGCCAGAAGAAGCAGCCCGGGACATGCTGCAGATAGACAGAGAAGTCCTCACCAGCCAATGTCGGAGGGGCCTCAATTCTGCGTTCAGCGCCTATTGTACGATCGATCACCTGCTCAACATGACGGTTGCATTCCTCGTGATTGATCAATACAGGAGTCTGCTCGATATATTTCAGCCCCGCTTTGCATTTATAACCTTCGGCAATTTGCTTGACGATCCGCTCTATTCTCTCTGGAATCTGCTTCTGAATCTTGGCATCAAAAGTACGGATCGTTCCAGTCATTTTCGCGTAATGTGGGATGACATTGTTTGCTTCCCCAGACTTGATGCTGCCGATCGTTACGACAACGGGATCAAAAGGCGATACTTCCCGACTGACAATGCTCTGCAGCGCCATAACAATATTCGAAGCACATACGACTGGATCTATGGATTGATCCGGAATTGCTCCATGTCCGCCGCGTCCTTCCAGATGAATCTCGATGCGATCCACCGAGCCCATCAAGGATCCGTACCGTGTAGCCGTCAGCCCCGCTGATAGTGTCGGAAGGTTATGCAGTCCGTAGATTTCATCAACCCCATCGAGAGCGCCCTGCTCAATCATCGCCTTCGCTCCCGCATTAATCTCCTCAGCCCCTTGGAACAGAAATCGAACGGTACCCTTTATTTTTTTGCTCACTAGCAGCTCTGCTGCTCCTAGCAAAATGGTCGTATGCGCATCATGCCCGCAGGCATGCATAATACCCGGTCGTGTAGAAGCGAACTCCAGCCCCGATTCCTCATGAATTGGCAGGGCATCCATATCCGCCCGCAGTGCAATCGTCGGCCCCGGTTGCTCTCCCTTCATCTCTGCGACGATGCCATATCCGCCGATCCCGCTCCGGTAGTTAATTCCGAGTTGGCTAAGCCGCTTCGCTACTTTCGCAGCCGTCTCCGACTCCTGCAAGCTTAACTCAGGATGACGATGCAGATCCCTGCGAAATGCGATAAGCTCCGCCTCAAGCTGCTTACCCGTTTGAACGAATGATGATAAGTCCATCTTCATCCCTCCTCTTTCTCATACAGCTCTTTCATAATTCTCTTACCCGTAGGAGTCTGCGCAAGTCCTCCCAGTGCTGTCTCGCGATGCTTTTCGGGCATCATGCTGCCAACCTCCAGCATCACATCGATAACCTCATCTGATGGAATAACGCTTCTTATACCGGCCAATGCCATATCCGCTGCGGCCATCGCCGTAACTGCGCCGAAGCCGTTCCTGACGATGCACGGAATCTCTACTAAACCAGCTACCGGATCGCAAATAAGACCGAGCGTATTTTTCAGCGCCAGGCCTACCGCATGCACCGCCTGTTCAGGCGTCCCGCCCCGCAGCTCCACCAGAGCTCCGGCAGCCATACCGATAGCCGAACCTACCTCAGCCTGACATCCGCCTTCGGCCCCCGATACGAAGGAGTTATTAGCAATCACGTAACCGATTGCCCCCGCACTGAACAGGCCTTGAACCAGATGTTCATCGCTCCAGTCAAACCGTTCCTGTGAGCTGACGAACACTCCAGGTATAATACCACATGAGCCTGCCGTTGGAGTGGCAATAATTCTCCCCATTGAAGCATTCACCTCAGACACCGCTAGAGCATAAGCCATTGCGGTGCAGGCTTCCTCTCCTAGTGATGGGACGCCTTGCTGCATATAAGTATGAACCCGCTTAGCATCTCCGCCGGTTAATCCGCTGCGGGGCTTCGTCTCGCTCTCAATCCCTTTATGAACCGCTTCTTTCATAACTTCATAGTATTCGGTCATCTGCTGGATGACTTGCTGATCTGTCTTCCCCGTCTCAGTAGCCTGTTCTGTAATCATTAACTGCCCGATCGTAACTTCTTCTTCCTCACAGAGCCTAATTAATTGCTCTAAATTCGCGAACCTCATCCCTTATCCCCCTTTAGTGCCAAGATGAATAAGACGAACCCTGTGAACATCCGGCAAGCCACAAATTGTCTTGATAAATTCGCTATCTAATATCTCATCGCACTCAATCACGGTCAGAGCATCTCCGCTTCTCGATTTCCGATCGACTTCCATATAACCGATATTGGCGTTGGCATGCTTAAATATATCTGTCATCTCAGCCAAAATACCACGTCGGTCAGCATGAAAGATCAGCAGAGTCGGATAGAGCGCCGTAAATTTTACGTCGAAGTCATCGATACTTACGACCTCTATATTTCCGCCACCGATCGAGCTGCCCGTTACAACGATCCTCTGATCACCCCGCTCTAGGATCATTGTTGCGGTATTGGGATGGACCCCAGCCTTCTGGGCGGAGCGGATTTTCACCTTCATCCCGGCTTCTTCGGCCAGAGCAAAGGCCTCCCGGATTCGTAGATCATCTGTATCATAATCGAGCAGACCGGCGATCATGGCCAGATCTGTACCGTGGCCGCGATGCGTTGTCGCAAAGGAACCGTAGAAAATAATCTCCACCTGCTCCGGCAGTTCCCCAAGGACATGACGGGCTGTTCTCCCCAGTCTTACAGCGCCTGCGGTATGAGAGCTGGAGGGGCCCACCATGCTCGGACCGATAATAGAGAATACATCCTTGAATCGCATGCTTGAGCCCTCCTTATTTATTGATCTTCAAGCCATTCGGTCAGGTGCGCAGCCACAAATTCATCATCGTGCAAATGCGGATAATTCCGGTACACACGATCGATTTCTTCCATCTGACCCGGAGACAGCGTCTCATGCGGGTTCAGGCACCAAATGCCCTGCATCAGGCCTTGGCGGCGCAGTACCTCATGAATACCCGGTATACAGCCAGCAAATTGATGCGCAGGATCAAAAAATGCTGCATTGGTATCTGTCACCTGAATATTGCGGGTTAACCATTCTTTCGCGATTTCGCCATGAACGCGGGCATGCTTGATTTCTTCCAGCAGTTCAACGGCCTTTTTTGTCCAGACTGCCCAATGTCCAAGCAAGCCGCCAACAACCGTCTTTTCTACTAGTTCTCCATTGACTTCAAAACGGTAGGTGGTGAGCAAGTCATTGATGATATTGTCATCATTGCCAGTGTATAGCGCGATGTCATCCCGTCTACTGGAATAGCAAATCGCGCGGGCCACATCGATAGATTGGTAACGGTTGAACGGTGCCATCTTGATCGCAACCACATTCTCAATTTCAGCAAACTTACACCAGAAATCGAAGCTGAAGATTCTTCCGCCAACAGACGGCTGCAAATAGAAGCCGATCACAGGCATCAAGTTGGCAACCTGCTTCGTTCTCTCCAGAATATCCTGTTCACTCCAGTCAACCAGACCACCCATACTGAGTAGAACAGCATCGTAACCCAGAGATTGCGCCAGTTTTGTCTCGATCAATACCTGCTCAGTAGGCCCGCACACGCCAGCTACTTTAATAAACGGACGATCTATGTTGGCCTTAGTGATTTCCTCGACAGCCATTCTAAGTACAGGCTCAAGCAGATTATGCTCTGGATCACGAATTTCAAATTGTGTGGAATGAACGCCAATCGCAATCCCACCGGCCCCCGATGCGGCATAATAACGGGTTAATGCCCGTTGATACTTCTCGTCTAATTGACGGTTTTCATCAAGCGCCAGAGGATGGGCAGGGATGACTAGGCCCTCGTGTAGCGCTTTCAGAAGTTCAGGTGAAAGTGTTGTAGTAGCCACTAAAATTTCCCCTTTCTTTCCTGGAAGTGAGTCGGTTTATTCCATGTCGCTCCGCCTGCTTCAACCCATTCGGCCATCCAATCGATCATTTGCAGCAAGGATACCGCCGGATAGCCAAAACGCTGATGTGACTTCGAGGCATTGTTCAGCAGTGCTAGCTCGGCTTCCGTGCCTTCGAAGATCGCTTCTTTACCGAGGCGCTTGGCGAATTCCTCGGCAGCCCAACGGATCGACATCGTCTCCGGTCCGGTAATGTTCATAATGCTTGGCGGACTCGTGCATTCCGTCAGGCAGCGCAGCGCCATCTGATTGGCATCCCCCTGCCAAATGACGTTGGCATGACCCATCGTCAGATGGATCGCCCGCTGCTCATTGACAGACTTGGCGATCTCGAGCAGTACACCATAGCGCATATCAATCGCATAATTCAAGCGATAGAACAGCATTGGTGTTCCGTTCTTGTGCGAGTGGTATTCAAAGATGCGCTCCCGTCCCAAGGTCGATTGAGCATACTCGCCAAGTGGCTCCGGTGTGATCGATTCGCTGGCGCCACCGCTGCCAACCGGCATGAAAGGATAGATGTTCCCCGATGAGAATACGACGATCCGGGAATCCTTATATTTCTCAGCCACTCTGCCTGGCAAATACGTATTCATGCCCCAAGTGAAATGCTCTCGGCCTGTTGTCCCGAATTTATTTCCCGCCATATAGATGATGTTGTCCGCATGCGGCAACTTCATTAGCTCCTCGTCATTCAACAGATCACAGGAAATCGTCTCGATCCCTGCATCCTCCAGCTCACGTCTTGCCTCTTCATTGGAGAAGCGCGATACGCCGATAATGCGCTTATTCAAACCGCCCTCGCGGACTGCATTTTGCGCCAGCCGAGCTAGACTAGGGCCCATTTTTCCGCCTACACCAAGAATCAGGATATCTCCCTCAATAGTAGATAAGTCTTTGACCAACGCCTCGGATGGCTCAGCCAATTTTGCTTCCAATTCCTCGATTGTTTTCAAAGCATTTTCCCCTTTCATCCGTGGATCTGTCTCCATCATAACGACAAGGGGTATATAAAGACAAATCTTTAAATCGTCTTTAAATAGTTAAAAAGTTTAAATCATGGTCTTATCTTTCAAGAAAGAAAAGCGGTAAATTTGCCGTGGTCGCCCCTTTGGCACCTTTTCCATCCCGGCAATATCAACGAGCCCGTTATCGATCCAGAGTAACAACAATCGGTGAGCGCTTCTTACGGTAATATCCAGCAGAGCAGCAAGCTCATGTACCGAATATTCATATTTGCCGGATTTCGCAGTATGGGACAATAGCTTACTTAAATAAGCACTTGTCATTCCCGCCTCCTCCGCTCTCCGGATCAATCCCGTATATGTTGGCGACAGTACAGTCTGTATTGGATCCGACATTTCCAGTGGCCCGATCAGCGTCTGATCCTCACGGATAATGAAGCAGGTATTCCCACCGGCTTCCCTCGATTTACGCAGCGCTGCCCGTGCATTGGTTCCCGCTTCATTGGCTGAGGTTCCGAACCCGACTCCGAAACTTAGGGAAATTCCGAACGACTGGCTAGCATCCTTGGCCAACGGAATCGTCTTATAACCGCCGGTTTCTCTCTCGAAGATGCCTCGGGTCGTAAAGAATAAATACTCATCGCCACCGATTGGCGTCAGATAACCATCCAACGACTCGACATAGTCTAATACCATCCGATGGATGTCGAGCTTCAGCTTCTGCACTTCATGCTCGCTGACGCTCTTCATCACAAGCTTCCCGAACTCATCGACCTTGATCATGCCAACGACAATTTGCGATTCCTTGATTCGCCGTGATTCCGTAGACAACAATGCACGCTCCAGGGTCACGCTCATATCCTGATCCGATGGAACCAGCCATTCATTGTCAGCACCAGCGGCCGATAGTCTCCGAGCAACCGATTCGACCCCGGTAATCGCTAATGAACAAGCCCCACTATTCAGTTGCTGCTGGTGAAAAGCAAACAGCTTGTCCGCCGAGGCATGTACAGGACCATTGTAAAGGACAATCTTCGTGTGCTCGATGCCAAGATCCTGCAGCGCGTTCATGACCATCGTCTTCGTCAGTGAATCGATGGATATTCCGCCGTCCAGGTGTCCGGTCTGCTGGGCCCGAAATAATGTCCTATATAGTCCCGTACCGGTCAGTGGAACGTAGTGGACCGGAATCGTTATACTTACCTTCTCCTTCACCTTGCGATGTGATTGCGCGCCGAATAGAATAAGCGCCTCCACCTC
>DASYFA010000324.1:0-2975 GCA_036498705.1 Paenibacillus sp. | reverse complement strand
GCACGCAATATAGAAGGTTATAACCAAATGATGCAGGAAAATCCTGAAGCGATTTTACCGTATATCGTGGTCATCGTGGACGAGCTTGCCGATCTGATGATGGTTGCTGCGCATGATGTAGAGGACGCGATTGCACGTCTCGCGCAAATGGCCCGTGCTGCGGGTATTCACTTAATTATCGCCACACAGCGGCCTTCCGTTGACGTTATCACTGGAGTTATTAAGGCGAATATTCCGTCGCGTATTGCCTTCGGTGTATCCTCGCAGGTCGATTCCAGGACCATTCTGGATATGGCTGGTGCCGAGAAGTTGCTCGGTCGCGGCGATATGCTGTATATGCCAATGGGCGCATCGAAGCCAACTCGTGTTCAAGGGGCATTCATGAGTGATCAAGAGGTAGAGACTATCGTCTCTTATGTAAGGAGTCAAGGCCAAGCAAAATATGATGAGAGCCTTGTTCCGGAAATCGATGAGGAGTCGACAGAGCCCGAAGAGGTCCTTGATGAATTGTATGATCAAGCGGTACAGATTGTACTTGAGGCTAAACAGGCCTCGGTGTCGCTCTTGCAGCGGCGTATGCGCGTCGGTTATACCCGGGCTGCAAGATTGATCGATTCGATGGAAGCACGGGGGATCGTCGGTCCTTATGAAGGTAGTAAGCCACGTGAGGTACTGATTACGATGGAGCAATTTAAAACGAATAATAAGATTTCATCCTAGATACAAATCGCATTCATTTCTGCCTTTTTTGGAGTGCATAGGAAGTGGTCGGGCTTGTCATACTAAAGTCAACCATCCATGTTAATCCACAACAGAAAGGTAGAGCTAAACGAATGATAAAAGCGAAAATATGGTATGCTGCCGGTTTAGTGCTGCTTTTGTTCGGCCTCGGGTTTGGGATATATCACTTGATCCAGAACAACGATGTAAAGACAAATCAAGAGGTCCCTGAGCAGGCCGTACCTGTATTCAGCGAACAGGTTATCACTTATGGCGCATTTGGACAGGATGTATACGAGCTTCAAGGCCGTCTGGCTTTTTTAGGTTTTTATTACGGGAAGATCGACCATCGTTTTGGACCGAAAACCCGGGATTCTTTAAAATGGTTCCAATCTGAGTTCGGACTCAAGGTGGATGGTTTAGCAGGTCCGAAAACGAAGCTTATGCTATGGAAAGCAACCAAGCAATGGAAGCCGGGTATGGAATCCAATCAGGGAACGGGCAATGAGACAGCAAAGACCCCGGCGAAGGAGCCCAAAAAAGGCAAGACTGAAAGTGAGGACCTATCACCTTCCAATGCGATGGGACTCTCGCAAAATGATCTGAATATTATGGCTAATGCGGTGTATGGTGAATCGCGCGGTGAGCCATTTGAGGGTCAAGTTGCGGTTGCTGCCGTTATTCTGAATAGGGTTAAATCGCCAAGCTTCCCGAACACTGTCTCAGGAGTTATCTTCCAACCGGGGGCCTTTACAGCGGTTGCTGACGGGCAAATCTGGCTGACTCCGAACGAAAATGCCAAGAAGGCGGTTCAACAAGCATTGAATGGTTGGGACCCTTCAGGAGGTTGCCTCTATTACTTTAACCCAGAGACGGCGACTTCAAAATGGATTTGGACTAGACCGCAGGTCAAGACGATTGGAAAACATATTTTCTGCATGTAAATAGATCTGATTGGAGAGCAGCCGCTTGCTTGATGGGCGGTTGCTTCTTTCCTTTCTAATGGTATAGAATGGAACTGATTTCATTGTTACATTAGTGGAATTCGCTTTGATCACGAAGTAAATCCATGAATGGTTAGAACAATGCATTGTTTGTATTTAAGTCTTTCGTAAAGGAGTTTTGGTCTTGAACAAGATGATTTTTGAACGGGGCAGCGTGGGCCAGATCCGGATTCACGTTATGCCGACTAAAAGATTCAAGACGTTTGCTGTCTCTCTCTATGCAGGAATTCCGCTTACCAGAGAGACGGTTACTGCGACAGCTCTAACTCCGTTTGTGCTCCGGCGCGGTACCACTTCGTACCCGGAGACGATAGAGTTCAGGGAGCAATTGGAGCGCTTGTACGGCGCTGGTTTCGGTTTTGATGTATATAAGCGTGGTAATTATCAGATTGTGCAGTTTCGGATGGATACGATAAATGATTCCTTTGTCCAGAGCGAGCAGTCGCTCTTATCTCAGAGCTTTGAATTTCTTGGTGAAGTCGTGACGAAGCCGGTTACTGAGGCGAACGCTTTCCGTTCATCCTATGTCGCTTCGGAACGAGAAAATGTGCGCAAGAAGCTTGAGGCTATTATTAACGATAAAATGCGTTATGCCGTCGAGCGCTGTATCGAGGAAATGTTCCGAAATGATAATTATAGGCTTCATCCACTCGGTGAACGTAGTGATCTCGATCAAATTACACCTGAATCACTGTATATGGCCTATCAGGAATGGCTTAAGAACGCCAGCCTTGATTTATATGTTGTGGGGGATACGACACTTGCTGAGGTAGAGGAACTGGTTAAGCGTCATTTTCAATTGAATCGCACCTCTTCTCCAGGTTATGAGCCGGAGCAGGTTAAGCCCACCACTGGCGAACCACGGACGGTTACTGAGAAGTTTGATGTGAACCAGGGTAAGCTTAATCTTGGACTTCGTACTGAAATCACCAACGGAGATGAACGATATGCGGCTGCATTGCTGTATAACGGTATTCTCGGCAGTTACCCGCATTCCAAGCTGTTCGTAAATGTGCGTGAGAAGGAAAGTCTAGCCTATTATGCCGCTTCAAGATTTGACGGTCACAAAGGTATGGTCGGAATTCAATCCGGTATTGAGATCGCCAACTATGAAAAAGCGCTAGACATTATCAAGGCGCAGTTAGCCAGCTTGCAAGCCGGGGAGATTAGCGAACTGGAGATGACACAGACTAAGGCGATGATCCGCAATAGCCTGCTAGAAATGCAGGATTCGGCGTTCGAGATGATCGC
>DASYFA010000323.1:0-2709 GCA_036498705.1 Paenibacillus sp. | reverse complement strand
TGGCCGGAGAGTCTGGATCAATTGGCTCAGTCGTTTCCAGATAATTGGCTGGCCGGAAGCAATCCATTGATGAGACATGAATTTAAGCGCGTACTGGCGATTCAACAGGAGGCTGGCAGTAAACCTCAGAAGAATGGTGATGCAGAACAACCAGCGGGAGTCGGGGATCGTCTGACCAGTGGAGGTCAAGAGGGCGAAGCCTTGTTCTTCAAGGAACCGCTACGTATCGTCATAGATAAGGATACACATATACTGGCGGTGGCAAGTGGGAACATTATATTAAGAAGCTATAAAGTCGGACTTGGTGGCAATAAGACCCCGGAAGGAACTTACAAAGTCTCCGACAAGGTCATCAATCCGAACGGCAAGGACAACGGAGAGTTTGGCAGCCGCGGCATGCAATTGTCGGATACGAATTATGCGATACATGGGACGAATGATCCGGATAGCATCGGCAAGGATGAATCGCATGGCTGTATCCGAATGTTGAAGAAGGATGTTGAGGAGTTATTTGATATGATTCCGCGTGGCGCCAAAGTGCAGATCGGCAAGGGGATTCTTCCACAGCTTGAGAGCGTGCCTAAGGAGCGGTTCGTTCTGAAACGCGGTCAAGACCAGACGAATCCCCATCGTACTTATCATTGGTTGTTATAAGGCTGTTCAAAAAGTTCGCTTTTGATAAGGAGTGGGAAAACCGAACTTTTTGAACTGGTATTTTAAAGCTTGGTTAGTAATAGGACGATGATCACGAACAAGATGAGCACCCCGGTTACCGAACCGGCCCAGATGAGTGCCTTCTTGTTTACTTCGTCCTTTTTCTGCTGCAGAGTAGGCGGTTTGCGTTTATTGGACATTGATAATTCCCCTCTCTTTTCATCTTAAAAGAGTATACACTCTATATTTTATAGTGGTTGTCCAAAAAGTCCACATTTGGTTACGCAATTTATAGAGGTTATTTAAAAAGTCCCCCTTTGATAAGAAAACCTGATCGAAGCCATCCAAGGATGAGCGACCGCGATTCAAATGTAGGTTTTCTTGCAATATAGAATTTCATCAGCTCCGCTGATAACGAATAAATTCTATATCTAACACGAAGTAAATCATGAAGCTAATCGACATCGAATTTTGAATTCAGATGGGCCTTCCGGTGCTCACGTACCCAAAACGTACGCTCCGCTCCTCAGGCCCTAGCTTCATCCAACCTTCTCGGTGCTGAAAGTCTGACTTTTTAAACACGTAATTATAGGCATTTTCTCTAAAATTCCACAGGCTTGTTGTCCCCCTCACTTGGAACTCTTACCTTTTCTTTTCTCGCAGAAACGGCTAAACTGGATAAGGAGATAAAGTTAGCGCTAGGACGAATGATCGGAGTGAAGCAAAAACGTGTTGTACCGTAATTTAGGAAAACCATTATTTTTCAAGCTGGATCCAGAGGCAGCGCATCATCTGGTGATCGGTAGTTTACATAAAGCAGCGAAAGTACCAGGAATGATTCCCATTGTTCGCGGAATGTACGGTGTACCAGAAGTTCCGGAGCTTGCGACTGATTTATTTGGGGTTCATTTTCCCTCACCTATAGGACTGGCTGCCGGACTTGATAAGAATGCCGAAGCCGTAGAAGGGTTTTCCTCGATTGGATTTGGCTTTATGGAAGTGGGGACGGTAACCCCAAAAGGGCAGCCCGGCAATGAACAGCCGAGATTGTTCAGGCTTCCTCCGGACGAAGCATTGATTAATCGTATGGGGTTTAATAATCGTGGTGCTGAGGATATGGCGGGGAGACTTGCTGCGCTCAAATCACGGCGGATCCCGGTGGCTGTCAATATTGGTAAGAACAAGTTGACGCCGAATGAAGAAGCACACACGGATTATGAGAAATGTATCTCGATATTGTATCCGCAGGCGGACTTCTTTGTCGTCAATATTAGTTCACCAAATACGCCAAACCTGCGTAATCTGCAGCATGGGAACGAACTAGCTTCCTTATTGAAGGCCGTGACAGATGAGATGGACGTACAGGCGAAGCGTTATGGAACTAGAAAATCAGTTCTGGTGAAGATCGCTCCTGATGTCAGCGATGAGGAATTGGAATTCATGATCGATACGATCCAGAATAGTGGTGTATCCGGTCTGATTGCAACCAATACGACGATATCCCGAGACGGCCTGGCGCATGGCAATGCGAAGGAGACCGGGGGCTTAAGTGGTAAGCCGCTGCGGGCCAGATCGACGGAAGTGGTGTCCCGTGCTTACATCCAGACCGGGGGTAAATTGCCGATCATCGGATCGGGCGGGATATTTACTGCGGAAGATGCTTATGAGAAGATTCGCGCAGGCGCGAGCCTGGTAGAGATTTATACGGCGCTGATTTATGAAGGCCCTGAGATCAACCGCAAGCTGCATTGCGGCTTGAGAGAACTGCTACGGAGAGATGGATTCTCCCATATATCCGAAGCGGTAGGTGCTGATCACCGTTAAAGGGCTACTGAAGATAGGAGGCACAACAATGGATAGTAGAGATTGGGGAACATTTTTGCTTCCATATGAACAAGCTGTTGAAGAGTTGAAGGTTAAGTTCAAGACAATGCGGTCCGAACTGAAGAAAATCGAAGAGTATGCTCCGATTGAATTCGTTACGGGCCGGGTTAAGAAGATTTCCAGTATTCTCGATAAAGCGAAGCGACTGAACGTGCCGATGGACAATCTGGA
>DASYFA010000322.1:0-5331 GCA_036498705.1 Paenibacillus sp. | reverse complement strand
ATATTAAGCTTGTCCGCAATATCCTGCATAGATATTTTCTTTTTTCTGGCCAATTGTTTTCATTCCTTTCGAAACATGATACACTAAACCCAAATATACTTTACAAAATTATTATTTGTCAAGTTTGTCAAGTTATCAATTCATCAAATGGAGGAATAGCTTTGAATTACGCAATAGGTATTGACATCGGTGGAACTAAGACGGCTCTTGGACTCATAGATCCGTCAGGCCAGGTTCTAGCAAAGACTTCTCTTCCTACCGATCACACGGTATCTCCTCATGTCATGGTTGACAGAATGGCAGCGGCCATCAAGCAGATGTTGACGGAGCATCAAGTGGACGAGTCGAATATCCTTGGAATTGGCATAGGCGCCCCGGGCCCTTTAAATACCCAAAAAGGTTAAATTACCGCTCCACCTAATTTGAAGGGCTGGTGGAACTTTCCGATCGTTGAATCATTACAGCGTCATTTTGATTACAAGATGGCTTTTGAGAACGATGCGACCGCAGCAGCTCTGGCTGAGAAATGGCTCGGTGCAGCTAAGGATGCTGAACATTTCGTCTTCATCACGATTAGTACAGGCATCGGTGCAGGCATCTTCAGTCATGGCAAGCTGATTACCGGGGCTACTGGAAATGCTGGTGATGTCGGCCACTTCGTCATCGATCCGTCGGCAGGAACATGTGTATGCGGCCAACAAGGCTGCTGGGAATATGTCGCCTCCGGTACAGCTATTGCCAGACAAGCCTCTGAACTGCTGGGACGTGAAGTAACGTCCAAAGAGGTGTTTGCTCTCGCTGCTGATGGGCATCAAGAGATGAAGGCGCTAGTCGATAAAGTATTCCGTTATATCGGTGTCGGCTGTGTCACCTTGATCAATACACTTGATCCTGAGAAGCTCGTTATCGGCGGAGGTGTCTCCCAAATCGGCGAGCCACTCTTTGAAACCGTCAGAGAATATGTGTCCAAGTACGCCCTGAACCCATCAGGACGTAGTACTCCAATCGTCCCTGCCGCCTTGTTGCAGGATGCCGGATTGATCGGAGCCGCAGCACTGATTCATGTCGATTATAAATAAAATGATCGCTTAGCAAACTAATCCCAACTACAGATAAAAAGGAGAACATACTACGATGAATGAACCTATTTTTCTACAATCGGTATTTCAGGAACGCATTTGGGGAGGGCAAAAACTGAAGCAATTGTTCGGCTATGAGATCCCTTATGAACGCACAGGCGAATGCTGGGCAGTCTCTGCCCACCCTAACGGCCAAAGTATCGTTAAGAGCGGTCCGTATCAAGGAATGAAGCTGGGAGAATTGTGGAGCTCTCATCCAGAGCTGTTCAACTCCTCTTCTTCCGTCTTCCCACTGTTGACGAAACTGTTGGACGCATCCGATGATCTGTCCGTTCAGGTTCACCCTGACGATGCCTATGCGGGCGTTCACGAGAATGGAGAGCTAGGCAAGACAGAATGCTGGTATATCGTCGCTGCCGAGCCGGGTGCCTGCATTATTTATGGCCATGAAGCGCAGACGAAGCAGGAACTGGAATCAATGATTGAAGCAGGGAACTGGGATACTCTCTTAACCAAGGTCCCTGTAAAAGCTGGTGACTTCTTCTATGTACCTAGCGGTACGATTCATGCACTGGGTAAAGGTATCGTCGTACTGGAGACACAACAAAGCTCGGATACGACTTATCGTGTCTATGACTATGACCGTAAGGATAAAGACGGCAATACACGCGAGCTCCATCTAGAGAAGGCAATCGACGTAACTACCATCCCACAAGCTTATCAAGCCGTGTCCTATGATACGAAGGAAATGGAGAATGCCGTTATTACGACTTTCGTCTCCAATTCATTCTTCACGGTTGAGAAATGGAATATTGACGGCAAAGCCAGCTTCCCAGAAGCTAAGCAATATACGATCTGCAGTGTACTTGACGGCAATGGCGAACTGTCGATCAACGGGCAAAGTTATCCACTGGCCAAAGGAGATCATTTCATTCTTCCTGTCTCCTCTGGTAACTTCCAATTGAATGGCAAGCTTGAACTGATTATCTCTCACGAGTAATTAGATTGATACCTTATCTTTTGTTCAAGTAATCAAATAACAAACGGCCAAGCTATCCATAAGTCCCGGATATGCTTGGCCGTTGTTCTATTTACAGTTGAAATATAAATCTCTAAGCAAGATAACGTTCATTGATGATGTTCATATGGTGGATCGTATGACCGGCAATAATATAACCAAGCGAGCGAGCTGAGCCTTCTCCCCCGCCATAATGGCCCATACGCTGCCAAGCTGTCTCATCCAGCTTGCGAATCAGCGACAGGGTAGCTTCCCTAACAACTCGGAAATCCTCCAGCAGTTCCTCTAGCGTAAATCGGTCAAAACCCGCATTGCTTACGAACAGTTGCTCTTCAAACCCTGGCAATGGCGTTGTATCGCCTCTAGCAATACGAAGTAGTCGGTAACTCATAATACGTTCTGTATCTGTCATATGCCCGATGACTTCCTTCAGACTCCATTTACCTTCTGCGTAGCGGTATGCTCCCTGCTCCTCAGTTACGGAAGCAAGCCGATCTACGATTTGTGAGGTCTGTTCCTTCAACAATTCCAATAGATTACCTTCCGGTACCAGATTCACATACTCCTGAAAATGCGGTAAAAATTCCTCAACTTTTGGTCGTGACAACATACATTACATCCTCCCCTCAGATTATCCCTCAATCTTCCCAGACTTCATCCATTAACTTCTTGATTTCCTTGCTTCTAGCCTCAGTCTTCTGCCGATTAACCAACCATATGCCGTCCTTCAATTCCACAACATCTCCTGGTCTAACTCCCTTACTGACTTGGCTGCGCGGAACATCCATAATTCTGCCGTTAACTTCGATTCTACACAGTTCCCCTTCAAATCCCTCAACGATCCCAACCATAACCGCGTCACCTTTCCGTCGTAACATAATACTTACTGCCATCGGAGGCTATCTCGATATTCCCTTGCAAATCGTTGCGATACACCTTCACTTGTTGCTTAGCCAGACGATCCAATATCACTTGCTTCGGATGACCATATTTGTTATCCTTTCCAACTTGAATGACAGCGTACTTCGGATTCACTTGTTTCAAAAATGCTGATGAAGTAGAAGATTTGGAGCCATGATGACCGACCAGCATTACATCAGCTTGCAGTTCTCTTCCGGATGACAACATAGCCTGTTCACTCTCTCGCTCAGCATCTCCGGTAAGCAGATATGAGCTGTCTCCATATGCAATTCGAACCACGGCACTCATGTTGTTCGTATCATCACTGACTATCACCGGAGCTACCATCTCGGCACTGACTTCTTCGTCCCAGTCGAGGCGAACCCCGGCCTGAGCTGTTTTTACTTTCAACCCCTTATTCTTGATCGATTTAAGAAGCGATTCATAGGTTTTCGTATTAGACTGAATCTTTGGCATATAGACCGCTCCGACCGGGAAGTCGTCAATCACCCGATCAAGGCCGCCAATATGGTCCGCATCTGGGTGCGTTCCAATCACGATATCCAGATGATCCACCCCATAGGCACGCAAATCATCGACCATTTGCTGCTCACGGTCGTTATTCCCCGCATCAATCAGCATGGTCTTACCAGAAGGACTGATCAGCAGTTGCGAAGCTCCTTGCCCAACATCTAAGAATATGACCCGCAGACGCCCTTCATTCCCCCCAGCCTGCGTCGTCACGGAAGGCGAATCCTTCGGTCCGAGCCAATCCTGCCAACCGCCCTCTAGCATATAGAAACCTATAAAGACAGCTAATAAAACAACAATAATACTGTTTCTTGGTGTGTTTCGTTTAGAACTTTTATTCGTTTTGCGTTTAGCCATTGTTGAGTAATTTCCTTTCGTTCATTAGACCAATATATACAGAACATTTGTTCCTTAATTATAAGTCAAGGCCAAAGTGGAAGCAACATATTAATGCAAAACAAAAGCCACTCCGTAGAACGGAAGTGGCTCTTCATTGCTATCTTATTTTACAGTAACACGAATCGTTACCGTCTTAGTATCAAGCTTCGCTTTAATGGTAGCTGAGCCTTTGCCAACTGCTTCGATTTTACCGTTAGTTACTTTAGCAACAGATGCTTTGGAAGTCGTCCACACTGCGCTATCATTAACGGATGCGGTAGCACCGGTATCATATTCTGCGGTAAGTTTCACCGTTTTTACGTAGCCAGGTGCCAACGCGAGGCTCTTCTCGTCAACCGTAAGCTTAGTCAGTTTTGGAACAACATTAACTTTGACACTTGCAGATTGTCCCTGGTAAGCACCGGTTAATGTCGCCGTTCCTTCTCCTACAGCTTTGACCGAAGTCGAGGAGATGGTCGCTACTTCATCATTGGAAGATTTCCAACCCATTTTGCTGGAAAGATTGACGGTCTTGCCGTCAACATAGTAACCGGTAACCTTAATGGCCTTTGACTTCTTAATGTTCAATTCAATGCTTTTCGGTTCAACGACGATTTTCGTAATTTTCGGTTCAATCGTCACAGGCATGCTAATCATTTTATTGGAATAAGTGCCTTTTAAAGTTGCTGAACCTTTGTTCAAGCCTTTAATTACTTTACCGGAGCTCGTCGTTTTCACTACTGCATTCGCACCAGTAACCGTCCATTCAATATCATTGGATACGTCACCTTCTCCGCCATCTTCCCACACAGCCGTAACTGTAGGAAGCGGTGTCTCCTCACCGATCACAAGGCTCATTCTGTCATCAGGAATGATAAAGGTAAGTACTTTTTCCTTCACCGTAAGTTCAACACTTATGGTTTTTCCACGAATGCTCAGCGGTGAACTTACTTCTGAATCAGGGAGCTTCGCTGTGAGCGTAACTTTGCCCGCTTCCTTGGATACAATTTTGCCATCTTCAATCTTGGCGATATCTTCGTTATCAGAAGTCCATTTCATATTGCTGCTAAAATCGATCTTATCATCGTCCAGCTTAGTTGCCGTTACTTTAGGAAGACTTAGCTTATCATTCTTAAACATCTCCAGCTCTGTCTTCTCTACAGATAGATCCGTAATTGTTGGGGCTACCGTCACCTTAATACTTTTGCTGACTCCAAGATGGCTTACCTTGATTGTCGAAGACCCAACTGTCATCCCACTAACCAAACCCTTAGATACTGTAGCAGATAATGGACTCGATGAAGACCATTCTGCATCCTCAGTTACTGGTTCAGATGAATTGGCGCGATCTCTCATTTCTGCTTTCAGTTCCAACTTCTCGTCAATAAACATCAATTGATCTTCGGAAGGATTCAGCATAATAAC
>DASYFA010000321.1:0-6865 GCA_036498705.1 Paenibacillus sp. | reverse complement strand
AACGGTTCTTCCGGCAACGTGAAGATAAAAAACTTGAACACACAAAAACTCGATATTAATGAGACCAGCGGAAGTGTAGCGCTTGACTATTTAAAAATAAATAGTGACATAAATGTTTCAGCCAAGAGTGGCAACATTCTATTGAATCTAGAGGACAAGGACTCCGATATCAACTGGCTTCTCAAATCGGGTAGTGGAAGACGGTCTGTTGCTATTCCTTTGGATAATCATCAACAAAGTAACAGAAAGACACAGGGACAAACGGGGGATGGCTCATTTCATGTGCAACTTCAAACAACTTCTGGAAATATAACAATTAAATAAAACATGGATTCAAGTATAATAGATGAGTATACGATAGATGCACAGTGGAAGCCTGTATATATAGGGTTTCGAATATAGCGTAGAAGAGGTTAAAGATGAGTGAGAAGCATTTTACAGATTATCAATTAAGTGAAGAAATTATGAGAGCACTGAATAGCTTGGGGTTTGAGACGCCAACAGAGGTTCAGACGGAAGTCATTCCAGTTGCGCTTAAGAAAAAGGATCTTGTTGTCAAATCGCAAACAGGCAGCGGCAAAACAGCTGCGTATGGGATCCCGCTCTGCGAGCTCGTGGATTGGAACGAGAATAAGCCGCAAGCATTAATCCTAACGCCAACCCGCGAACTTGCACTACAGGTCAACGAAGACATCACGAATATTGGGCGATTTAAGCGGATCAAGGCGACGCCTCTGTATGGGAAACATCCTTTTCATATGCAAAAGGCCGAGTTAAAGCAAAGAACGCATATCGTTGTAGGTACGCCGGGGCGTGTGCTGGACCATATTGAACGCGGCACGCTATCGCTAGACCGGATGGCCTATCTCGTTATTGATGAAGCGGATGAGATGCTGAATATGGGCTTTATTGAGCAAGTTCAGTCGATCATTCAAGCGCTGCCTCGTGACAGGGTTACCATGTTATTCTCTGCTACGTTTCCTGAAGATGTGGCTAATCTGGCACACAAATATATGGACAATCCTGCCCAAATTGAGATTCAAGCGAGCGGTATAACGACGGCCACGATTGAACACGCTCTTATTCAAGTAGCCGAGGCGGACAAGCTGGCACTGCTTCAAGATTTGCTCATTGTTGAGAGTCCTGACAGCTGTATTGTGTTCTGTCGTACGCAGGAGCATGTGGATAAACTATTTAGAGCAATGGCTGATCTCGGTTACCCATGCGATCGTATTCATGGTGGGATGGAGCAGGAAGAGCGATTCGAGGTCATGCATGCGTTCCGAAGGGGACAATTCCGTTACTTGATTGCGACAGATGTAGCTGCCAGGGGTATCGATATCACGAACATTACTCATGTTATTAATTACGATATTCCCCTTGAGAAGGAAAGCTATGTTCATCGTACAGGGCGTACGGGACGTGCAGGCAATGCGGGGAAGGCGATTACCCTCGTCACGTCGAGGGATAGCAAGCGATTAGCCGATATTGAAGCATATATTGGATTTGCGATTCCGAAAATGCAAGCTCCCTCCGAAGAGGAAGTTGATCGCCGTCGAGAAGATTTCGAACAGAAACTAAACATTAAGCCTGAACTGAAAAAAGATAAACGCGAGCAATTAAACAAGCAGATTATGAAGCTTAACTTCAATGGCGGCAAAAAGAAGAAGCTTAGAGCCGTGGACTTTGTTGGGACGATCGCGAAGCTTGACGGGGTAACCGCAGACGATATTGGGATTATTACGATCCTCGATTTTGTGACAGATGTGGAGATTCTGAATGGCAAAGGACCGCTTGTGCTTGAAATGATGAAAGACACGACGGTCAAAGGCAAGCTGTTAAAGGTGCGCAAAGGGAATAAAAGTTGATATGACGTAACGTGTTAACTATAAATTCCCCTAACCGAATAATGAATACGTAAAAATAAAGCATCTCTCGCATATCGGGAGATGCTTTATTCGTTCATCACAACAAAATGTATCGCCACCCGGTTCACTCGGCCGGGCTTATTCGGAAAGCCTTTGGAGATATCAAGTCCCGCAAAAGGTCTGGTAAGTACAATCGGATTGCGGAGGCAAGGCAGCGAACTCGACTTGTTCGGGAACGTGCGCATAGGGACTTCTAAGCACATCGAGCAGCTGCTCCATTACGCTGTAATCTTCTTGATTCACCGCAGCTTCCAGTGCGGCTTCAACCCGATGATTCCGAGGAATCACCGCAGGATTGCTGCTGCGCATCAACGCATGCGAAGCAGATCTCGGCTCCTGTTGTCTGCTTAATCTCTCCCGCCATCTCTTATGCCACTGGGCAAATTCATCGCTGCCGTACAGATCCGATTTCTCCTGCTGATCGAACGTTAATGCGAGGAATGTGTTGGTATAATCGGCTCCATGCTTGTGCATCATGTCGAGGAGGCTTTCAATCAAGGATTCATCCTGCTGCTCTTCGTTAAATATGCCTAGCTTCGCTCGCATTCCTTCCAGCCATTGACGACGATATAACTCCGAAAAATTCGATATTTCATCCTGCGCTAGATGGATCGCCTGCTCTTCGTCGTCATGCAAGAGCGGCAATAGGGTTTCGGCAAATCTCGCAAGATTCCACGCGCCAATATTCGGCTGATTTCCATAGGCATAGCGGCCCTCCCTATCGATGGAACTGAATACCGTTGCCGGGTCGTACACATCCATGAAAGCGCAAGGCCCATAATCAATCGTCTCGCCGCTAATGGCCATATTGTCGGTATTCATCACCCCGTGAATAAAGCCCACCAGCTGCCATTTGGCAATCAGCGCAGCTTGACGTTTGATCACTTCCTGAAGCAGGCGAAGATAGCGATTCTCGGAATCGTCCACGCCCGGATAATGTCTTTGTAAGGTATAATCCGCTAGATCTCGGAGGTCCTCATCCGTTCCCCAATGCGCAACGTACTCAAAAGTGCCTACGCGTAGATGACTGGCAGCCACACGGGTCAGAATGGCACCCGGCAAACGCGTTTCGCGGATGATGGTCTCACCCGTCGCCACAACCGCAAGGCTGCGGGTCGTCGGAATCCCAAGCGCGTACATAGCTTCGCTGATGATGTACTCGCGCAGCATCGGCCCAAGTGCCGCTCGCCCGTCACCACGACGAGAATACGGCGTTGCACCCGAACCTTTGAGCTGGATATCATATCGTTCGCCTGAAGGCGTAATCTGTTCGCTGATCAGCAGTGCCCGACCGTCGCCCAGCAAGTTGAAATGCCCGAATTGATGCCCAGCATAAGCTTGTGCCAGCGGCGAAGCGCCCTCAGGAACTCGGTTCCCAGCAAACACAGATACGCCCTCTTCGCTTTGCAGCGCCTGAACGTTCAGCCCTAGAGATGCCGCAAGCGGATCGTTAAGAACAATCAAACTCGGCGCGCTTACTGGAGTTGGGTTGAGGTGGGTATATAATATTTTGGGCAGACGGGAATAACTGTTATCGAAATTCCATCCCGCTTCTATGCTTTCTTTTTCCTTTGCCATTCGTATCCCCCTTCTTATCTTTCTTTTAATGTCCGCTTCTCACAAATTTAGTATACCCTTTCCGTTTATGAATGGCGCCCTGCGGAGAAAATTAATGACGGAAATTTGATTTCATATTCTTCCCTCAGATCGGCCGGTTGGCTGGTATACTGAGATCATGAAGCTGATTCATGGGAAAGAAGGGTTGCCTGAATGCAACTGGAATTGCTCGCTAGTGAATATAAAGTGTCTGCCGAAGGCATAACGATCGTGCTCCTGCCCAAGGAGTTCGCTCTTTTACAATTTCTCTACCGTAATAAAGGCCGTACATTCAGCCGGGAACAGCTGCTCGACAACGTGTGGCCGCTGGAATATCCGGTTGAGCGAACGGTGGATGACCATATATATAGGCTGCGTAAGAAGCTACGACCATTTGCAGATCTGGAGATGAAGTCGGTCCGAGGATTCGGCTATAGCCTGACTGTACAGAGTCCTACAACCGCAGGGGAAGCGAACCCCACCACCCGGGATCCGGAGCTGCATGAGACGATGCGGGATATACTCGGGAAATACCACACATACGGCCAGGGTCGTTCAATGTTGACCCTTGCACGCCAACAGGATGTGCTTGGATTTGAACTGGACCCGTTCTACTCCGTCTATGTCCATTTTGTACAAGGAGATTTGGAATGGCTGCTGACTACGGACGAGGTTCCGCTGAACGAACGCTTCTATTGGCTGCTGCTGTTCTATATTTTCGCGGGAGACCCGAAACAGAAGCTGGCACTCTGTGAGCAAGTGCTTGAGAAGAGATTGTTGTCTCCCGCGCAGCACAGAGAAATGGAGATTCTCAATATTCTTGATTTCTATGCGTTGGCGGGAGAGCCTAATAAAGCACTGGAACGCTTGAAGTTAACTCACACGGTGATCGCCGAACCGGATTATGAGAATTTCATCCCGCAAACAGCTATTATAGAGATGTTTGTGCACCTTGTTGCAGGGGCGGAGGAGCACGAGCTGGAGAAGATGGCGGAAGCTATTGAAGCCGGGATTTTGTCCACCAAGCCTTTTCTGCGTGAGATCGGCTGTTACAAGGTGGTCAAGGGACTGTGGGTATTGCGGCGTCAGGCATGGCGTGAAGCAGAAAATCTGCTGGACGAGGGGCTCCAAGTGCTGGAAAGGTCCGGCTTTGTGCCGGTACGGCTGTATGCCTTGCATCGGATTACGCATTACTGCGGCATGTTCCCTCCGAAGAAAGAATTGCAGCAGAAATACACAGATATTTTTGAAGAAGAACAGGAGCGGATTGGCATCACAAAGCTATTAGGGACGTTAGAAGCTACAATGCTGAACGAGTTGAACCGTTTCTGATCATGCTCTGATCATGCTCTGACATTTCTCCGCTACAGTAATATCGTGCTCTATACGATCTTACTGTGATTTGGAGGAATGATTCATGACAGCTTCACAACAAGCAGGAGCAAGCCTGCTTCGTAATAAAGTATACATGCGTGTATATAGCGCCTTTGCCGCAGCAACCTTTGGCGACTGGTTCGACACATTAGCCATCCAAGTGATCGTGGGGTATCGCTGGCATGCCGGACCGCTGATGTTGGCCCTAATTCCAGTCGCCAACGCGCTGCCTAGTATCCTGCTCGGTTCATTTGCAGGTGTCGCAGCCGATCGGCTGAACAAGCTGAAGCTGATGCGTATTTGCGATCTGCTCACAGCAGTCTTGACCTTGCTGGTGTTGTTGGCTCCGAATATGTTATGGCTGCTTCCTCTGCTTATGCTGCGTGCAGCGATCTCTACGTTAAATGTACCCGCGCAGCAGTCGTTGACACGAAAAATCGTCAGGGAGGATCAACTGCTTCAGGCTACCTCACTCAACGGAATCGTAAACCAAGGCTCCAAAATCGCTGGTCCTTTATTAGGCGGATTCGCCCTAACCCTTCTATCGCCGCAGTGGTGTATTTTAATATGCGCTTGCTTAAGGTTTGGGTCTTATCTGCTGCTGCTCACCGTCAAGAATACGGAGGCAGGAGGCAGCAAAAGTGCGGTTGAAGGAGGGATTCCATCTGTGGCCGCTCCAGAGCAGCGGGTTCCGATAGGTACCCTGTGGAAAGAGGGCTGGAGCTTCATCCTGCGCAGCCGTCTCTTATTAGTCACCTTTCTGTTCGGTTTAACCGGGGCGCTCGCCATCCAAATGATCGACTTTCAGTTCACCAGTCTCTTCCGTGCCGTTGCGCCGGATCAGGAATCTATGCTCGGCTGGATGGTTGCAGCATCAGGTGCAGGTGCCATACTCATCATTATCGCGATGAACAAAATGAACCGTGCAACGGGATACGGTTGGAAATTTGGAAGTGGTTATGCGCTGATCGGCCTATCCGTTGGAGGATTGGGATTACTCCCTGCTGGGGTCTCCGTGCTTCCTGTGCTCATACTGGGGTTCGTGCTGGGGATCGGTAACGGCATATTCATGGTTACATTCAACTATTGTCTGCAAAAAGAAACACCCCCGCATATGACCGGCCGTATATTCGGGATTCAGAACACGGTCCTAGGAATCGTAATGATTGGAGCTCCGCTGCTTGGGGGACTTCTGGTCCAAAGTATAGGTCCCGCGCGTACCTTCTTCAATTTCGGCATGGTGATTGCCGTGATCGGTCTACTGGGTATTTTGTTCGGGAAAGTGCTGTGGCCTGCGTCGAAAGCGTTGAATAGTGATAGCTCTCTGAAGCAGGCATCCCTTTAGCCACTTTCCAGCAAAAATAGAAACTGAGGTTCTTCGCCTTGCAAACAAAGCGCTTCTTCCGGATTGAAGCAGGGCAGTACTGACGAAGTATCACTTCACTTCGCTGGTACTACCCCAGATCGGAATATTTTCAGATGTACTAACTGATAAACCAACCATATCACGGATACAACAAGCATCATATCAAAGCAAACATTAAACAAGAATAGATGTTTTCCTATGTCCGCCTGACCATCACCCAAGATTGGCAACAAAAACCCAACTATTCCAACCAAGCCGATTAACATCATCAATTCCGTCCGAATCCGGCTGACTCGGTCCCGGCGGCGAATGTATTCGAACATAGCGACAATATAATAGGTGGCATAGAACAGAGCTATAAAGAGCAATGATTTAGGCATATGCGTATTTTTGAATTGACTCCAGCCGCTGTAGCTATAAGCCACTGCACCTGACGGTTTGTTCTCCTGCTTCAAATAATTGCCCAGATAGTATGGCCGAATGCTCATACTGTTGTTCGCTGCAAATTCCATTTTGCCTATGAGCCGGGACGGATGCTTAAAATAAAACAGCAATACATCCATGTGCGAAATCCGGTCATAAAAATCCGGCTTCATAGAGG
>DASYFA010000320.1:0-14484 GCA_036498705.1 Paenibacillus sp. | reverse complement strand
CGTTTGATTTATCAGGGAAAGACCAATCTCGACAATTATTTAAACGGCATTAACCGGGCTTCTCTCTCGGTCTATTCAGACCAGCACTTTCTGAGGAACCTCGCGCTTCGACCTAACGACTACATGGTATTATCAGAAATCTACACGACTCTGCAATCCATTCAGGTGACTACACCGGATATTCATCAAGTATATTTGCATAACAATCTGACCAATCAGTCTACCCTGATTACGAGCAGTTCGCCGCAAAGGGCTTACCGATCTGAAGCCTATCGAAAAATCGAACAATTCGGACAAGGCGTCACAGCGATCGAATCCGTTCATCCGCTTCATTCCTATGGATTCCCTACATCGCCATCCAACTATACCGACCGTAAAGTCATTACATTATATCGTTCGATCGTCAATGTCCCAGATACCAAGCAACTGGCTCTATTGGCCATCGATGTAAGACTAGACGGGATCAACGCGATTTGTGACCAGCTCTATGAGAACAGCTCGGAGAATTTGTATCTAATCGATGATAAAGGAAATGTCATCTACAGCCATAATGAAGAGGAAATCGGCAGCCCCATGCCCAATCCCAAGATCATAAGCATGATCAAACAACACGGGGAACAAGGGTATTTTGATGATAAGGATGCCATGAATATTTTTGAGAAATTAGATACCAGCTTTGCTTCCTGGATTCTGGTCAAGCAAATACCCCATAAAACGTTGTACCAGCAATCCACTCAGTTAGTAAGCATTAACGTTATAATCGCCGTATTAGCACTGCTTACAGTAATTATTGGAACGCTCTATATTTCGATTCGCATTACTCGTCCGATTAAGCAGCTAACGAACTACATTAATGTCGTTCAAGCAGGTAATCTTGACGTGGATATCCAGGTAACTAGTCCCGATGAAATCGGTATTCTCTCACGACGCTTTAGGCAAATGATGGACACCATTAACAACCTGATCCTGAAGGAATATCGACTGGAATTGGCTAACAAGACCAATCAATTGAAGGCACTTCAGGCTCAGATTGACCCGCATTTCCTGTATAATTCATTGCAATCCATAGGAACCTTGGCGCTGCATCACAAAGTGCCCCGAATTTATAATCTGTTATCCTCACTAGCCAGCATCATGCGCTACAACATGAGAACTAGTGAAGCGATGGTTACACTTGGCGACGAAGTCAAGCATCTAGAACTGTACCTTGACTTGCAGAAGGAGAGATTTGGGGAGCAGTTGGAGGTTGAGTGGGACATTGATCCGGATAGCCTGTCGTGCCGGGTACCGAAGATGATTCTGCAGCCGATTGCCGAGAACTATTTCAAGCATGGCATGGAGCTATATCAAGAGGCCGGGAAGCTATCTATAGCAACCCAACGAGTGGATGACCAAAGGGTTACGATTACCATTCAAAATAATGGAGCCTCCATTGAATCTAGTAGACTGACAGCATTGCAGAGCATGTTACAGCAGACAGGTGAGAATAGTGATCTGGAGGATGGTGAATCGATCGGCTTGAGGAATGTGCTGATGCGACTGCGGCTATACTCGGACAATCAGTCATCGCTGTCTATTGAGAATTTACAGCCCCACGGAATTATCGTCACCTTAGAAATTATTACTTTAGGGAGAGATACACATGAAGGCACTGATCGTTGATGACGAACTGCATGTTAGAGATGCAATTAACCTGCTTGCTGACTGGCAAAAGCATGGGATAACCGAAGTACTTCAGGCTTCTAACGGGGAGGAGGCTATGGACATCATCGAACGATATTCGCCACAAATCGTCATGACGGATATGCGGATGCCCCGTAAGGATGGTTGTGAACTACTCTCATGGCTTCAAGCCCACCGTCCCGATATCAAAGCACTAGTCATAAGCGGGTATGATGACTTCCAATTGGTACGCCATGCGATCCGCCATGGGGGAATGGACTATATTCTGAAGCCGGTGGAACCTGGGGCCCTGGATGAAGCGTTAAATAAGGCAGTATCCGCCTGGCGTAGTGAGGACGAGAGCCGACAGCAAGTAACCCGCCTCAATATTGAAATGAACCAAATGAAGCCATTATATGATGATCAGCTTCTAACCGATCTGGTAACGGGCCATAGCTCTGGCAAGCACTTGCTGGTTCAGCTCCAAGAACGCTCCTTGATCCCGGCCTCGGTAACTTATTGTACAGCCGCAGTCCTCAGCAACACCCATTTTGACGAGAAGCTGCTGCAGAAATTCCGCAACCGACGCCATTTATTGGATTTTGCGCTGATTAATATATGCAGCGAGTTGTTGAAGAATACAGGCATTGCCTTCCGCAACCTGGATAAACCCGGTGAGATTGTTATTTTATATTGGGGTCAATCAAGACCGATGAATGTGGTCCTAGAGGACATTAACTCCGGTATCAACAATACACTCCATCGCCGAGCACACTTCGGGATAAGCAAACGTGAAGTGATAATCACTGAGATTCCGCGTGCATACGCCGAAGCAACCGATGCTCTATGGAGCCGCGATCTGCTTAACAGCAAGTCATATATTCATGAAGGGACTCCCCGTGAACATACCGGGATTCATTCTTTAAGAAATACACCGCAAGAGGAGAAGTTCCGTCTTGCCGCTTTCAGCGGAGCATCCGAACAAATGGAATCCGCAGCACAGCAGTGGATTGATGAAATATTTACATCCAGGTCGCTCTCTCCGAAACAGCTCCTGGAATGGACTAAAGAATGGGATTCCATGCAAAGGCATTGGTCTGAACCAGATACCACCAGCAACCACAAGGCGATTGACACTAGTGAAATCGAGCTTCCTTCTATCTCTTTACCGCTGGATGAATACGGTCTTCTGGACCGGGAGCACTGGAGAAGACAGATCGTCAGCAGACTCTCGGCAGCTTCCAAAACGCTGATTCATACCCACTCCAAAGATATTCATATCATTCACGATATCGCCAAGTACTTGGAACAGCATTACAGTGAGGAGATCTCGCTACAGGACATCTCCTCCCGCTTTTTCCTTAGCCGAGAATACATTTCCCGCAAATTCAAGCAGGAGTTCGGCGTTACGGTACTCGACTACCTGAGCAGTATTCGTATTGAGAAGGCCAAGCTACTGCTCATGAATCCCCACCTGCGTATTATTCAGGTGGCGGAAATGGTCGGCTATCACGATGAGAAATACTTCAGCAAAGTATTCAAGAAGCTCGAAGGTCGTACTCCAAATGATTACAGGAAAGAGTTTATTTTGTAGATAGATAAGCCTTTGAGCAGCGAAAGGGAGCGACCCTAGATTTGGGCCACTCCCTTTAACTAACTAATCTATTATTTACGACTCTTCCCTACTTCGTCACACGAACCACAATGATCTCGCTGGAGGTTACACCTGCAGCGTTGACCAGTTCAGCACGATACTGATAGGTTCCGATCGGCCTATTGGTTACCTTGGTAACGGCCTGCTGAGCGGTAGGTGTGTTGATCGATAAAATCTGCGTATCGACCAATACCCCATTCTCATAGAGACGGTATTCCGAACCATTCGTCCCCCACCACATATTCATCGATACGTTATAATTGCCATCCCCGTCCCAGTTATCCTGTGACAGAACCGGTTTGCCAGGTGCAGCATCGGTAACCACAACGGTCAGCGGATTGGACTTCGTTGTTCCTTGCGAATTGATCAGCTCTGCCGTGTAAACATAAGTTCCGTTTGGTCTGCCGGTAATATCAACGCTCACAGACTGAGCTGATGGGGATGCATCCTTTAATTCTTTTGTGCTAATCAGTACGCCATTCTCATACAGCTTGAACTCCGTACCGTTATTGCCCCACCACAAATTCATTGTGATCTTGTAATTGCCATCCCGCAGTCCGTTAGCATGTCCGCTAGTATCGGATAATACAGGAGTGCCCGGGGTTCCGGTTGCAAGCGGCTTGCCCACTTGGAAAGTAATACTCTTCTGCGTTACATTTCCGGCCAGGTCCGCTACCGTATATTTCACAGTATGAGCGCCGACACCTAGGTCCTTCGCGTATACTGTTTGTCCACTTTGAATTTCTTTGCCATCGATCCACAACTGCTGAGTAGCTACCCCGGAGCCTGTATCTGAGCTGACCAGCTCAAATTTCAACACATCCTGCTCCTGTACATCGCCTACAGCTTTTCCCGATTGAGTTAGAACAACCGAAGGCGCGGTCAAATCCACTTTAACTTCAATCGACTTCGCTTCTTCTACAAGACCATTCATACCAACCGAATAATAACGAACCGTATTAATTCCTTCGGAAGTGATAGACACAGGCCCTGTATAGACAACTTCTGATCCACCATTAATAGCATATTTCGTAGTCACTTCGCCGGTTCCCTGATTATCGGCAGTCAGAGTAAGCACAACACTCCGATTGAACCAGCCATGATCGTTAGGTGATTCAGACAGTGTAGCCGTAGTCACCGGTGATACAGCGGCTTCAGCAAGCGAGATATCACTCGCTCCCCGCAGCTTCAATTGATATACACCTTTAAAAATAGAGGAAATCCCCCGCATATCCACAATCTGACCTTCCTTATAAGGGAAATCCGCCAGCTGTATGCCTGTTCTCGCATCGACGCGTACATGATTGCTGATGCCGTCACTTACCGCATCAAATTCAAAAGATCCTGCCGGTGTAGCAGTGATGATGTTATGAATTGTGGCCTTTTTCAATTCGACCAGTTGACCTTGATTATCCGCATTAACAGAAGCAGCCTGCTTCGGCGTAGGCAGTTCTGCTGTTCCAACCTTCTCGATCGCAATCGGATCGGACAGCTCTAGCTCAGTATTGTACAGCGCAAGAGGAGCGGTAATCTTGATGACATCCCCCTGATGGAAGCCGCCGGTGCTCTGGAATACGTAAATACCTCCGGTCTCATCCTGCATATAGAAGGCTTGTCCGCCATACACGCCCGGTTCTGTCGTAATTGTACCTTGCAGCGTAACTGTGCTTCCTTCCGCTTTACTTCTTCCTTCTGCAATCGTGATCAGAGCTGGAATAGGGCCTTCTTCATCTGGAAGTGGTTCAGCAGGCACATTCGCCAGTGATACCGACGTAGTCAATAAATTGTTGCCATTCTGTCTTAATCGAAGACTGGCGGCCCCTGCTGTACCTGGCTTAATGCTAACCGTCAGATCCTTATATCCACGACCCTGACTATTCGAAGTCACACTAAACGATTCACTATATCCATAGGCCGATGGCCAACTTCCATTTGCATTCTGAACCTTGGCCACCTGAGTGCCACCGGCCAGATAAATCCCTGCGCTCAAGCCTGATACCGTGGTATTAGCCGGCATATTATCTACCACAACACGGATTTGGAAGTCTTGTGCGTTCGGAAGAACCGCCTGATGCACGAACGAATAAGTCGCATTCGCCGTCGCTGCTGGTCCACCGTAGGAACCCGCTTTGAATGTTGAAGAGTCCCACCACTTATATCCAGCTGCTGGAGCGGCCCATGGTTCGGCCTGAGGCTCAGTCGAAGCGGCAGGTGTCTCGAATGGAAGCAATTCTGTCTTCGCATCAAGCTGCAAGTTGTTTACTTGATCGAGACTAGTATAGCTCTCCTGCTTCGACAGCCAATCTATCAGATTTACGAGCAGTGTTGCATCGTTCTCCTCCTTGAAGCCGTCGTAAGTCGTCTTCTTGGTTCCTGTCTCTTCACGCAAATATTTCGGGGAGGCATCCTCTACAGCCGAGGAATCCCCAATGAACGCAGCCTTGCCCATACCAAGCTTAGATACGGCAACATATGGGCCTTCGGCCTTGCCTCCGCCATTATAGACGCCTTGATCGACTGCACTAGCCCATGCTTCTTTTGTCTTCGGAAGATAGACAATGCCCTTCGCCTTGTTCGGATCGGTGATCGCCAAGGTCGATCCGGCATGCATTGCTATCGTGGATACCCCCTGCGTAATTCCGAGGGCTTGATTCGGCACGACGATATCATTGGCTATAATATCGCCAAGCGCATTATAACGGAAGCGCACTCCAAAGTTATCAGCAAGCCAGTCGGAGCTAACGACGCCTTGCATTGCCGCCGAATTTCTCTCCTCCGTGCTCATTCCCTTCGCAGGATCTTCCCAGGCTCCCCGGCGATAGCCATTCATGGATTCAGAGCCATCCCAGCGATTCTTGTTGCGGTCCGCATTATAATGGTCGCCAATGAAGAAGATACTGCCTCCTGCCTCGACATATTGTTTCATCGCCTGCTGTTCGCTCTGCTTAAATGGATTGTTAGGCTCGGCAACGACAAACACCTCATAATTGCTCAAATCGCTGTAAGTAAACGCAGTAGACTTACGAAGTTCCTTCACATCATAGCCGCGATTAGCCAGCGCATTGCCGAAATCCGAGAAGCCACCGTCGATGACCCAATCCGCAGCACCCGACGTTTGTCCGTGCGTATTGTCGAAGAGCACCTTTTTACCAGCATTCTCATTAACAACTTTGGCCGCAATAAACGGCGCGGGGTCGCTTGGTCCTTCCGCATGAGCTGACGGAACCTCTTGTCCGAATCCTAATTGAATCGATAATGCCAAGGATAGAGCAATTCCAGCCTTTAACCATTTGGACATGACTCCATGTAATTTTTTCATTATTTCCCTCCCGTTTGTAAATGGCTTGTACAACATATTAATTCTATCATTGGAATATTATAGGATGGTATAATAATTTACGTATTTTTGTAAATTAGATAGATTATAGACCTGATAGAACCACAAAAACCGAGAGAGGTAGGCATTAGGCCCGCTCTTCCCGGTTTCACTTGTTAAATAGGAATGTATATTGTTTTACAGTAAATGAGCTCGGAGGAATTCCAGCTCCTTGTCCAACACCTGCCGAACGCTCTCCTTATCCTTCTGCAAATCAAACAAATGGTCCTCGCCAGGCAAAGTGGTAAGTGTATGCGTAACCCCCGCATGTTCTAACCGTTCTGCCATCCGAACTGACTCCGAACAAGGCACATCATTGTCCTGCTCTCCATGTAGTAGCAGTATAGGTGGGTATTGAGCAGTTACAGCATCCACTGGACAGAGCGCTTCTAGTTCCGCTTGATCCCATGCAGGGTCCAGCCCTGTAACCTCTCGAACCCAAGTTCCTTGCTGACGGTGGTATAAATAGAGACCAAATCTTTCTTGAACAGAGGCTTCCGTCAATACCTCTCCCGTAATCAATTGATCAGCCAGCTTGCGAGGAACTAGAGGCTTCTGTAGATAGTGCGAGCTGGTCCCGGTTGCCCAAGCTGCCCGGATATCTCCATATCCGTAAAAGGAAACGACCGCTCTCAAATTCGGTTCCTTTACTCCAGCCAGAAGTGCGAGGTATCCGCCTGCCGAATGGCCTACTACACCGATGGAAGACGGGTCGACTTTAAGCTCTACAGAGGCATGGCTTTGTAACCATTGAAGTGCATCGAGAACATCTTCAGCAATGGCCGTGAGCTTAGTCTCAGGTGCTAGCCGATAATCAATGGAGAATACGTGGAATCCGGCCGCATTATACCGCTCTACCTGATCCTTCTGAATCTCCTTCCTTGATCCAAAGATGAAGCCGCCCCCGTGAATATAGACGACAATAGGCGAACTAGCTTGACCGGTACTATAGAAATCTCCTAATAAACGTACTTCCCTAACTGTTTTGTAGCAAACCGTATTCACCTTTTTTCCCCTTTCCCGCATGGAACTTCATTATGATATATTTAGCCGCCAAAAGACCTCCCGAATCGTATCTTTATATTACTGGCTTTATTTGTCACGTTCAACAGCCTTCAATTGGGCAGGAGATCGAACCGTATATGTCGAAAACTAGAGAGTTAAAGCGAGCTTAACTATACACACCCCGATATGGCCATCACCACTTAAAATAGATAATCCCCGGATTAGGTCCCCGTCTTCTACAAGATGGGGATTATTTTAATGCCTTAAATTTAAAATATATAATTATACATTATTCGCTTCAAAGGAGATGTGAATATGGAATTTAGAGTCGAGCATGTATTGAGAATGAATGGATTGCATAATGCTCTAGTCCTTGGAGGCAAGGCCGGGCTGTCCAATGTAATCCGGGGCATCACGATTATGGAGGCTCCCGACATCGCCGACTGGCTGAAGGGCGGAGAAATGCTGTTGACGAGCCTCTATCCGATTCTCAACTATACAGAGGAAGAGCAGAGAGTATTCATACAGCGCTTGGCTAACAAGGGAGTCAGTGCTCTAATGATCAAGAATCACCGATTCGTCAAAAATATTCCGGATGTTATCGTGAAGACGGGTGAAGAGACCGCTCTGCCAATCATTCAAATTCCTGAGAATATTCCTTATGTTGATGTACTCTATCCGGTGATGGAGGAACTTTTCAATACCCAGGTTATGAAGCTCAAATATTTCAAGGATGTGCATGATCGCTTCACCAGCCTATCCTTAACCGATGCAGCAGGGCTGGAGCCTATCATCGCTACATTGCAGTCGCTGATCGGCAATCCCGTGGCCCTCTATGATCGCAATTTCGCCTGTATGATACCCGATTCTCTCTCCGCAGTTCCTATAGAGCATGAAGAGTCGGACTTCGAGAATAAGAAGATCTTCGAGACCAAGTTCCCTTATTTCTGGCGCAAGACGCAAATACTAGAACCTGCTGTCAAAACGGTCGATCAAGTCGTTGTTCCAATCCGAACCGTGAACCGTATCAAGGTACATTTGGTCATTACTGAAGCTATAAAACCATTGGAAGAGCTCGATTTCATTGCGATAGAGAATGCAGCTACAGCCTTGTCCCTGGAACTGGTCAAGCAGTTCGCCGTTGCGGAGGTAGAGCGGGAATATAAGAACGACATCATCGATGATCTTCTTGCCGGTAAGGCTCAAATGCTAGAGACAGTCTATCATCGGGCTAATCTGATTGGTTGGGATCTGGAGCGCTCCTATGCAGTGCTATTGTTCCATGTAAAAGGAGAATTCTCCTCACCGGACGAGAAAGAAATAGGCAAGCCTCAAAGTTTACGAACGCTGAAGAGTAAAGCCTTTACTTATTTGAATGATGCGATTCGCTCCAACTTTTTTGACGGCATCATGCGCAGTCGTAGTGAAATGGTTATCCTGCTTCTGCCAGTGGAACCATCGAAGGCTAAGAGCAAAGAATGGTTAACGTCGACTAAGAAAAAAACGCGCAAAATTCAGGAAACGATCCGCATGAAGACGAAGGATATGATCGTTCAGGTCGGCATTGGTAGTGTGGCGGAGAAGGCCATGGATGTCTCGGGAAGCTATCAGGAAGCCCAGGAGGCTCTAGAACTTGGAGCTATGCTCTTTGGTGATGAAGCAGTTACTGCCTTCTCCGAGCTCGGTCTGTTCCGGCTGCTCTGCCAATTTCCGGACCCGTCATTACTCACCTCCTTCATCCCTGCTCCACTGTGCAGATTAATTGAGAGCAAGAATGCAATCAAGAACGATCTGATCCATACACTCGATGTATTCCTGCAGCATAATCAGAACGCAGCCAAAGCGGCCCAGGATTTATTCGTTCATTACAAGACCGTCATGTACAGATTAGAACGAATCAAGGAAATCACCGACATGGATTTCGAAGATCCGGAAGAAATGTTGGAGACTCGGGTCGGCCTGAAGATTCTAAATTTGCTAAAAAAAGATAGTTTCAACTAAAAACTTAAATGGGTTCAAGTCCGTTTTTACCCAAAGTGGATAAAACGTCCGTCGGACTTTTATCCACTTCTGTTAATGATCTCATTTTAGGAAGCGTTTACAATTTTCATGTAAGAAACTATTTGCACTGACTAAGCTTAGTAAACACTTTTCATCACCAACTAGAAAGGAACGATGGGCATGACAGAATTAAGCAAAGATATCATGCAGCTACTGGAATGGCTCGGATGCTTCGGTAATGACCCTGAAGGGGGAGTTACCCGGCTGCTCTATACCAAAGAATGGTTAGAAGCCCAGAAGGCTCTGGAACATTGGATGAATACGGAAGGCTTCGATGTTCACTTCGATGAAGTGGGGAACTTGTTCGGAGGCCTGAAAGGATCGAAGTATCCGAATGAGACGATCATGACCGGCTCGCACGTGGATACAGTGCGTAATGGTGGCTTATACGACGGACAATTTGGAATTGTCGCCGGACTGCTCGCCTTGAAGTACTTGAAAGAGACCTACGGGCAGCCGCTGCGCAATCTGCAGCTCGTATCTATGGCGGAGGAAGAAGGAAGCCGATTCCCTTATGCCTTCTGGGGCTCCAAAAATATAGTGGGAACAGCCCAGCGTGAAGAGGTAGAGAACATCGCCGATTTTGACGGTATTGCATTCGTGGATGCTATGAGAAACTGCGGCTTTCAATTTCG
This sequence comes from Paenibacillus sp., assembly GCA_036498705.1. Classification (GTDB taxonomy): domain Bacteria; phylum Bacillota; class Bacilli; order Paenibacillales; family Paenibacillaceae; genus Fontibacillus. Next base: position 4,091 of record DASYFA010000320.1, on the reverse strand, counting down.
TAATGAGTCAGCACAAATACGCCAGGATTTGAAAGCGTTTGTAGAGATTCATATCGAACAAGGCAGCGTGCTAGAGAAGGAAGGCAAGTCGGTTGGGGTTGTGAACAACATTGTTGGACAGCGCAGGTTCACCGTAGAAGTAACTGGTGAGTCCAACCATGCGGGTACGACACCGATGGGATATCGCAAGGATGCCGTTCACGCTGCTAGTGCCATGATCATTGACGTGATGGATCGGGCCCGTCTACACAGGGACCCTTTGGTAGCTACCGTCGGCAAGATCGAGGTCAAACCGAATGTAGTTAACGTCGTTCCTGGCCACGCCCTATTCACGATGGATATCCGACATACCGAGAAAAGCATGCTGATTCAATTTACCGAAGAGATATCCGCATCCTTGAATCAAATCGCGAAGGACATGAACGTCGGACTTGAAATCAATATGTGGATGGATGCTGATCCCGTGCCGATGGATACACGTATCGTAGAAGTCATTGAACAGCAGTGTAAAGAGCTCGACTTGAACTACAAGCTCATGCACAGCGGAGCGGGTCATGATTCACAAATATTAGCGGGCCTCGCCCCGACGGCGATGATCTTCGTGCCAAGCAAAGATGGAATTAGCCACAATCCTGCGGAATATACCGAGCCATACGATTTGGCCGAGGGCGTTAAAGCTTTGATTGGAACCCTATATAAGCTGGCATACGAAGAATAGTGCACTACTCAGGCAAGCAGCAACATCCCGAGCCCTTCACTATTAAGGAGGATACAAGAGATGAACAAACAAGCTTCAGCAAATCCAAAAGGCGGAATGGAGTATTGGAAGAAGATTGTCATTCTATTCTGTCTTGGTTGGACTGTCATCTGGATTTACAGGACTGTGCTGAATCCAATCTTACCTGAAATCAAAATGCAACTCGGAATCGAATCCGATGCGAGCATGGGTCTTATCTCCAGTTTATTCTTCCTGGCCTATACTTCCATGCAGATTCCTTCCGGCTTCCTGGCTGATAAGTTCGGCAGAAAAATTATGCTGATTCCGGGATTTTTAATCTTCGCATTCGGGGCCTTCACGGTCGGAATCGCCCCTTCCCTATTGTTCCTGCTTGTCGGTAGTTTCCTTGCAGGACTTGGACAAGGAACCTATTACGGACCGGCATATGCGCTCTCCTCTTCCTCTATACCAAATGAGAAGCGAAGCTTCTCCACAGCGATCATCAACAGTGGTTCAGCTCTGGGCATGGCGATCGGATATATCGGCTCCTCTTATTTGGTCAAGGGGCTTGGCTGGGACTGGAGACCGCTTCTCTTTGTCACAACTGCCCTGATTATTGCCGTTGCCATTGCATTCGGCAAAGTGATTAAGGACAAGAAGCCGGAACCGGTGGCGAAAGCAAGCAAGGAGAATGATGCTGGTGACAAGGCTACACTCAAGACCCTCTTTGGCGACATTCGAATGATCTCGGCTTATGTAATCTACTTCGCCATCTGTTACGGCTATTACATGATTGTGACCTGGCTGCCGAGCTACCTGCAGATGGAGAGAGGTTTCCAAGGCGCCGCTATCGGCTTCGCCTCAGCTCTGGTCGCATTTGCCTCTGTCCCGGGCGCCCTGCTGTTCAGCAAGCTGTCCGACAAATTCAAGCACAAAAAGATTATGGTCGTCATTATTTTACAGATCATTGCCGCATTAACCCTATATTTAACGGTTGCTATTCAAAACAATAATTTGCTAATCCTGTTCCTGATTATGTACGGATTCTTCGGCAAGCTGGCTGTGGACCCGATCATGATCTCCTACGTAGCAGACCTTGCACCTAAGCAAGGCTACAGTACTACATTTGGCGTATTTAACTTCTTCGGAATGATGTCATCCGTCATTGCTCCATTCGTCACGGGAGTGATCTCCGACGCTACAGGAAGCAAGATTCTGGGCTTCTACCTGGCTATCGCCATCATTATTGTCGGAACCGTGTTCCTGTTCATGGCCAATATGTTCAAGCGTACCAAAGCGCAAACCAATCACTAATTCATCACATTATACTCGATACACAAAAGGAGAGAATCTCAATGGGGTACCCAACTGATCTATTATCTAGCCGCTCTATCATTAAACATGGCAAGTACGCCTTAATTGCTCCGGAAGGTCTTGTCAATAACGTAGTTCCCGGCTTTGAGAACTGCTCTATATCCATTCTGGCTACACCGAAGCTTGGAGCAAGCTTTGTTGATTATTTAGTAACCATGCATCAAGGAGGCGTGAACAAGGACGGATTCGGCGGACAAGAGCATGTCGAGACTTTCGTCTATGTACTCGAAGGTGAAGTCAAGGCCTCCGCAGATGACAAGACGTATACGCTGACAAGCGGTGGCTATCTCTACTGCCCTCCGGGAACGACGATGTTCCTTGAGAACCTGAAGGATGGCGATAGTAGATTGTTCCTGTACAAGCAGAAGCATAAACCGCTGAAGGATTTGAAGCCATGGGTCGTATCTGGCAACTCGAACGATATTCCCGAAGTCGATTATGACGGCATGACCGATATGCGAATTCAGGATTTGCTGCCAAAAGAGCTTGCTTTTGATATGAACTTCCACATTCTTACCTTTGATCCCGGTGCCTGCCATCCATTCATCGAGACGCATGTACAAGAACACGGAGCATATCTGCTCTCTGGAGAAGGAATATACAATCTGGACAATGAGTGGATCCCCGTCAAGAAAGGCGACTACATCTTTATGGGTCCTTATGTACAGCAAGCCTGTTACGCCGTCGGCCGGGAGAAGCTCGCTTACGTCTATTCCAAAGACTGCAACCGGGATGCAGACCTCTAAGCTTGCCGCATCACACGGATAACCTAACGCATATAACCTAACTGAACAGAGGTGTTGAAGGTGAGAGTAAGCCGATCCGATTTAAATCAACTAATAGCTGTGAAGCTGCATAAAGCCGGTCTTTCCAAGGAACATGCAGACGGAGTAGCAGACGTCTTGGTCCATGCTGATATGAGAGGAATTCATTCCCATGGCGCCATGAGAGTGGAATATTACGCAGAACGAATCGCCAAAGGCGGAATAAATACAGAACCAAATTTCAAGTTTGAAGTCACCGGTCCTAGCACAGCCGTGTTCGATGGAGACAACGGGGTTGGCCATGTGGCTGCCAAGCAAGCGATGGATGAAGCGATCAAAATGGCGCAGGACAGCGGTATAGCCGCTGTCGGTGTCCGTAGAATCGGTCATAGCGGTGCCTTGTCCTACTTTGTACGGCAAGCTGCCAAAGCTGGAATGATTGGCATCTCCGTATGCCAATCCGATCCAATGGTCGTTCCTTTCGGCGGTTCAGAGCCTTATTACGGAACCAACCCTATCGCATTTGCCGCTCCAAGTAATGATGACCGTCTTCTCACCTTGGACATGGCCACTACCGTACAGGCGTGGGGAAAGATTCTTCACGCCAGATCCCGGAATGAGTCTATCCCCGCTTCGTGGGCAGTGGATAAGGAAGGACATCCGACGACGGATCCTTTTAAAGTGAATGCCTTGCTTCCGATCGCCGGTCCTAAGGGGTATGGACTAATGATGATGGTGGATGTGCTATCCGGCATTCTACTTGGCCTCCCATTCGGTAAAAAAGTGTCATCGATGTACCATGATCTGACCGAATACCGCAATTTGGGACAGTTCCATCTCGTCATAAACCCTGCATTCTTTACAGATCCTGTTCTATTTAGACAGCATATCTCGCAGACCATGGATGAGTTGAACCAAATTAAGCCGGCTCCAGGCTTCGAGCAAGTTCTGTTCCCAGGACAGAATAACGATCTGATTCAAGAAGAGTACGAAAGAAATGGCATTGAAATTGTTGATGAGATTTATGAATATCTGGTATCCGATACAGTTCATCGCAATCAATACGATAACAAGGATCCTTTTGCTAAATGATCTATAGAAGTTGAACAAAAGAAATGCAGGGAATAGGCAAGAGGGTGAAATGATTCTGGAGAAGCGTAGCGTTCGCCTTTGTGAATGGATTTCTACCTCGTTAGATTCTATGAAATTAAGAAATCCATGAACAACAGCGATCG
>DASYFA010000319.1:0-6541 GCA_036498705.1 Paenibacillus sp. | reverse complement strand
AATTTGTCGAGTGGTTGGTTCCCTTGGAGGTAATTGGCATCAAACAAAAAAAGATCGCTATTTGAGATGAATTCAGGCTTAAAGCCTCCTGATTAACCCAATAGCGATCTCAGTTTGGTAAGCGATTGTACATTGCCCCTTTGGTACGAATACCGGTACGCGTTTCGTGAGGGCTTGTGTGAGCTGACGTTCGTTATGCCTTGATATACATTTTATTGTAATATTCCTCAATCATCCGCTTGGTTGCGAACTGTTCGCGTGTCGTCTCGATGCTCTTTCGCATCATCTGCACCCATTTCGAGCGATTCTCGTAATACATAGGCAGCACTCGCTGTAGCAAGGTATCATACAGTGCTGCGCTGTCATGGCGATCAAGCGCCGCGGTATCGCCCGTCTCGAAGCCGTCGCCGATCTGCCAGCCGTTCTCTCCGTCAAGGCAGGCCTCCGGCCACCAACCGTCAAGGATGGAACAATTGAGGACGCCGTTCATCGCCGCCTTCATCCCCGATGTTCCGCACGCTTCCAGCGGCCGGCGTGGATTGTTGAGCCAGATGTCTGAGCCGCGGGTTAACCATGCTCCGATCGTCATATCGTAATTCTCCAGGAAGACGACACTTCCCGGATATTTTCTCATCATCGCGACAAGATTGCTGACGATCCTCTTGCCAGAGTCATCGAGAGGATGGGCCTTGCCCGAGAAGACGATCTGGATTTTGCCGGATTCGAGATAAGGCGCGATCAGCTCCGGATTGGAGAAGATCAGGTCGCTTCGCTTGTAAGAAGCCGCTCTTCGTGAGAATCCGATCAATAAGTGATCAGCATTCAATTTTATGCCGGAACGCTCCTCGATGAAACGGATCAGCTCGCGCTTGATCTCCATATGCGCGCCCCATAGATCGCCATTGGTCTCATAGGCCTCGTTAATTCGCGAATCAACCCAGGTCGGTGTATGAATCGCGTTCGTGATGCTGACGATGCCCGAGCGGCCAGATACATCCTGCCACATTTTATTGGCCGTAATGCCGTGCAACTTGGCGACGCCGTTAGAAATGCGTGACAGCCGTAATCCGGCAACGGTCATGTTGAAAGGATTGCCACCGATACGTTCCATTTGCTCACGGGTCAGACCGTTGAATGCGGACATGTATTCAAGCCGGTCCAGTGGATGGGTCTCATTGCCTTCTCTAATCGGTGTATGGGTTGTAAATACGACCTCGTTCCGAGTGGCCTGCCAAGCTTCTTCAAAGGAACGGCCTACCCACATTTTCTCACGGATCAGTTCGATGGCTGCTAACGCCGCGTGTCCTTCATTGAAATGATACACATCAATCGGGATGTGTAGCGCCCGCAGCGCCTTGACTCCCCCGATGCCAAGAACGATTTCCTGAGCGATCCGCTCCTCACCAAACCAGCCGTACAATTGTCCAGTAATCCAGCTGTCGCTATTCTGTGGAATATCAGTATCGAGTAAATATAGCGGGTTGTTGCCGAAATGCTCGGTTCTCCACACTTTACAGTGAACATCAATGTTGCGGATCTTTACGCATACTTGTACTCCCGTATCCTCGAGGAATTCATACATGTAGTTATGAAACGTATCGTAAGGCTTGCCATCGGGATCAATATGCTGATCGGTATATCCCTGCTTCCATTTGATACCTATACCTATAATCGGTGCACCGACATCTCTGGCGCCCTTGATATAATCGCCGGCGAGAATTCCGAGACCTCCCGCATATATTTTGAAGCTGGATTCGAGTCCGAACTCCATGCTGAAATATGCTACAGTCGGCAAGTGCTGTTGAGTCATTGCCAATCGCCTCCTTATATCCCATGATATGAGGCCGACATCCGGGCGTTACCAGAGGATATCATCCTGAATCGTATTCTCCCCTTCTGTAAACTGACGATTATCTTCAGCGATGGCCTGGATTTCCTCCGCACCGATTGTAATCACGGTGTAGTCCTCCACGGCCTGCTTCTTCAGGGCCCGCTGCTTGATATATTTGGGGCTCGCTTCACCCATCTCTTCGTCATAGACGAGCAGAATTCCATCAGTCTTACGGAACAGCAGTTCATCCCTAGCGACGAATTGCCATGGGCCGCTATAGGGCTCCTTACTGACGGAGGCATAGAAGTCCACCTTGGAGATCAGTTCATGATAATAAGCCTTCTTATCCTCTTTCCATTGCTCTTCAGGATTACTAAAGGCAGTGATGATCGAGCACTTGAGTGCGGGATACTGCCGTCTGAGTTCAATCGCTGCCTCGCAGGCCCATAGGTCTACGCCATATTGTCCTGGTGTAATGACCCATTCCAATCCTTCCTCCAGGAGTGGTATCAAGCGCGAGATAATGGCCTGGCGGATGTACGGAATTCCTTCATGTTTATTGTTATATATTCCGAGTTCATGTGCGCGGTAACCCGTGACAAGGAGATTTTTCAAAATAATACTTCCTTTCCATGCTAAAAACCGATCTTTTTGATCACACACTATTATATAGGTCTTGGCCCAGGAAGGCGATTCATGAAGAGTAAGGTCCTATGCCTTTCATGAAATACTTGGGTATATTTAGGAGGAAAGCCCCTTTTATTATCTATACTTTTTTGGGTAATATAGGGTTTATGTTCTAGAAAGAGAAAGAGAGGGAGAGAAAAAACATGAAGAAGCTAATTGTATTACTATTGGGAGCAGTTCTGACGCTGGGAGTTACTGGATGTGGCCAGGACAAGAAGGTGGACAACAATGCGAGTTCCGGTGCGGAATCAAATGCGCCGGCAGGTGTGGAGACAAAAGAAGATCTGACTGTACCAACGGCGGATGAGCTGTTAACGAAGTTGACGGAGGCAACGAAGGATCTTAAGAGCCTCTCGATGACTGCCAATTCCAAGCAGCACATCGTTATTAAGGCGGGCGAAGATACTCAGGAGCAAAATATCGAGATGAAAATCAAGTCTGACATTATCCAGGATCCGCTGGCTATGATGCAGGAGTTGCATATGTCGATGGGAGACTTAGGAAATCAGGACGTCACACAGTATGTTACTGCGGACGGTATCTACATGCAAACAGGTGGAACATGGGTGAAGCTGACGGATGAGACTATGATCGCCACTCTTAAGGATGCTGCAAAGCAATCGGGTGATCCTGGCCAACAGATCGAGCAGTTCAAATCGATCGCCGGCGAAATGAAGGTAAGTGAAGAAGGCAACGACTTCGTGCTGTCAGCAAATCTGTCCGGTGACAATATGAAGGATCTAGCTAAGTCCTTGTTAAGCCAAAGTGGTGAGAATGAAGCAGCTACGGCAGCGCTTGATCAAATGAATATCGATAATATCAAGATTGTATATAACATCAACAAGGAGACTTATCTGCCGTCTAAGATGATCGTAGAAATGACGATGGATGTGGAAGAAGAAGGACAGCATGTAACAATGGAGACGAAGATGGATTCTACCTTCTCCAAATTCAATGAGATCGATGCGATTGAAGTTCCACAGGAAGCATTAGATAACGCAATTGTTCAATAAGAATTAAAAGCGGGAGACGCATCATTCATTTGGCAGAACTTTGCCGTGAATGATGCGTTTTTTATTCGCTAAAAAGTTACAGTAAACGCTCTTAACCTACAGACTTAGGTATAAAGTCCCTATCTCTAGATTTGGAAATATGTTTAATTATTAGGAGGTACGCTTATTGTTAGGAGGATTTTGATGAATAGATGGTTACGGGGATTTGGAACAGTCATACTCGCTTTAAGCCTGTCAGGCTGCGGATCGCTGGGGGGAGACAAGGAACAAGCCGGGGGCAATAACTCCGCGATCAATCATCAGACTTCCGAGAACGAGCAGAACGGGGAGAATGGAACGAGGGCCGAGGAACGGGAGGTTTCCGATGATCAGCAAGTCGAGAAAGAGACCACGCTGGCCGTTAGTGACGTTCCTACGGTAGATGAAATATTTCAGCGGACAAGTGAAGCAATGGAGTCCTTGTCTAGCTATTCCTCTACGGCGATCCTTAGAATGAAAATGACAGGGACGTACGATGGACAGAGTGAGGAACAGGCTTATGAGCTCAGAACTACAATGGATTTAATCCGTGAGCCGTTGCAGCTATTCCAGTCAATAAGAATCTCTATGGATGGAGTGAACCAGGATTCGACGGTGTATGCGACGGAAGAGGGAGTATATTCTTATGTCGACAGACTGTGGACCAAGCATTCTGAGGATACGAGCGCGGAACTTATATCGGCGATGAAGGAAGCAATGGCAGATAAGCAATTGGAGCAGTACGAGCTGTTCTCCAAGGATATGAAAATATCTGTACAAGATGGGGCTTATCAACTTCATGCAGATTTTAGCGGCGAGGTGCTCGACAATTTCCGTAGTGCATTGATTAACCAAATGGCAAGCGGAAATCAAGATATATCCACTATGCTCAATAATATGGAGATCCAACACGTCAAACTGTCGTATACCGTCGATAAAAATACATATTTACCTACCAAGGTATCTATGGTTCTATCCGTGGGTATGGATGAAGATGGGCAGAGCTTCTCCATGCAGATGATGATGGATTCGACCTTCTCCCAATTTGGAGAGATTAAACCGATTCACGTACCACAGGAAGGGATCGATTCGGCTTATCTAGAGTAAAAATGCAGACTATTTTACGTGTAAGGAACCGAGGCTAATTTGCTCAGAGGTCATTTCGTCGCTCTGATAGCAGTTAGTCTCTTTTTTTAAAATAAATGGAATTATGAGCGATTTACAGCCTGGACTTGCGCCTATCGTGTATAATAGATAAATAGAGTGCAGCCTGACTGATTCCTGTTGGGATGTTTGGGCTGCGCATAAGGATTGGATTGGATGAGGTGTATACATGTTAGACAACAAAGCCCAATTGGAAGCAACGAACATACAGCATGCTATCATTGGCGAAGTAATGAGCAGTCTGAAGGAAATTCTCTATAGTCTTACTAAGACAAGGCTGGCTGCATTAGCGTCGGAGTATAAAGTGCCTGGGCGTTCTAAATTGAAAAAGGGCGAGCTTGCCGACAAATTGCTGGAGTACATTACAGATCGAGAGGTTCTTAAGACAACGCTACTTCTGGCTAGAGCCGAGGAATGGAAAGTGTTCAAAGCGATAGCAGAAGATTCCGTATTACAGGACAACTTTGTCCCTTACGGGTATTATTCTTATTGGCTGGAGCGCGGGTTGGTCGTCAGCTACTTCACGGACAACAAGCTGTATTTACTTATACCGGATGAAGTCAAGGCTGCTTATGCAGAGTTGGAAGCAAGTTCGTTTGGTACGGTTCTGAATAGATATCAGCTCGTATTCCGCTATATCTCGGCAGCTACGAATTTATATGGTGCGATTAAGCCGGATAAGCTAGTGGAGATCTTCAATAAGCAGAATGATGATGAACTCACTACCCAGGAACTCAAAGCTTTATATGAAGAGTTCAGCGGTAGAGATCAGCTATTCCGTATGTACAAGGGATATTTGATTGTTGAGGATCTGGTCTACTCGGATGACGCTGCGGAATTTAAACAGCTTCTGGAGAAGATGAAGGGCAAGAGCTACCATGTGCCTGAGAAGGACGAATTGCTGAAATATTCGAATGGCCTTTATTATGAGATGACTCCTCAGCTTACAGCATTGAGAAGCTACATTATTAAGGAATTACGCCCTGATCCTGAATTTGTGGATGACTTGATCGATGACATTCAGCTGGCTTGCTCCATGGAAGCCCCAATTCAGGAGATCATGCATGAATTTGAGCGAAGAGAGCTTGAATTCGACAGTATGGAGCAGGTGCAAATGGTCGTCTATCTTGTGACCGAAGCATACAACTATACACGTCTGGCTTCGAATGGCGGTTACACACCGGTAGAGAGACGTGCGATATCGAAGGAGCTGGAATCAGGCTACCGGGCAGCGACGCCACCATTTAGAGCACAGGTTAAGAATCAGGTCATTTCCAAGAAAATTGGACGTAATGATCCTTGCCCGTGTGGAAGCGGTCTGAAATACAAGAAGTGCTGTGGTAAGTAAACAATATAAACCTGAGGCGTCACGCCTCAGGTTTATTCTGAAATATGAACGGTGCTTTACTTAAAATGAGTGTTTAAAAGTGGACTTTTTGAACTTCCTTGTAAAATATTTTGACAACGGTTACATATCCCGTTTACATTAGTGATGGACTGACATTAGGGTAAACGCGATATAAAATGCAGCATAGAAAATGCCCAGACCAATAATCAATCCGAAGACATTGCTCTTAGCTTTACTGCTTCCAGGTTCCCACATCATCATACTCAGCTCCTTTGTCGCTGTCGATGTAATTGTGAACATTCTGTGTCTTATCTAATTATTGAACATTTTGTGTCTAATTTCAAACATTTTTTTGAACTTTTTTAAAATATTTTTCTCTTGTGCCCGAATGCACATACTTCTTATCTGAAAAATCATCTTAATATAAAGGAGACGAAGAAAATGCTGTTGAATGACAATGAAATCGTGCTCTTTCAGGGA
>DASYFA010000318.1:0-31462 GCA_036498705.1 Paenibacillus sp. | reverse complement strand
CGATCGGCAATGCCTCGTTCCATTCGGAAGCGGGCTTGCTATACCACAATCGGTGCTTCCGTTCCATGCTAGCCATGCTCGTCATGTAGCTCCTCCTGTCCGCCGGATGGCTAAGTTATTCCAGAGTAAACGAAGCCAGATCTGCGCCTCCGTTGCCCTTATAAGTAAAATACAGGGCCTGTATGCCGTCCGGTATAACGAGATCCGTAGAATATTCCGTCCAGATATTCGTAAAGTTAACCGGTATTTCTCCAAGAGCCTGGCCATCCCAAGCTGTTTTTATTTCAAAAACACCATGACAATATCCGCGCACCTTGATTTTGATCTTCCTGATTCCATGGCAATCAAAATACTTGAAACCGGCCGTAGCGGAATCCGCCATATTGGCGATATATCCAATTTCTTCATCCCCATCTTTTCCATCCTGGGTTATCTTCGGAAAACGGCTATCCATCCATGCTCCGGAACGCCCGAAACCGCCTGTATACAGTTCCTCATCTTTACAGAACAGATTGCACGCCAGATACGCAGGATATTCTCCTCGACCCGCAAGCGGTCCGCCATTCGGGCCGCAGGAGGTCATTTCCACCTGAGGGATCGTTCCGTCCTCCTGGAATGTAATCGGCTCGATACAGCCTTGTCGGCAGAATGCTGTACCGTTGGTATGCCTATGGTAAAAGATGAACCATTTCCCAGCGATTTCAACAATGCTGCCATGGTTATTGCCGCCGTAATACATCGGTTTGTCCGCCGGCTTGTAGGAATCAATATGAAGATCGTTGTTACTTACGACGACCCCCTGGTAGACAAATCCCTTCGTCGGAAATTTACTGGTGGCATAACACAATTCATGCATAACGATCGAGGAATAGACCAAGTAATAAGTATCGTCTTTCTTCCGTATGGAAGGAGCCTCAAAAAACTCATGTCCTTCAAACCCGCTGCCCTTGCTGTAAGGTTCGCTCGGCGCGACAAATACCGGTTCTTCCATAATCGTGAGCATATCAGGTCCAAGTACTGTGGCCATAGCCCCGTGTCTGGATTTGTCCTGAGCCGCAGAGAAACCGGTATACAGGTAGGTCTTCCCTCCTTCTGTCAACACGCCCGGATCAAACTGGGGCTCGTCGCCTTCTCTTTCTCCCAGGCGTGTGCCGTCGGCATACTTGACGTAACCGTAAAATTGATACTTGCCGGCCGGCATATCGCAGACGGCTACCGAAACGACAGGAACTTTGTCAAGAACATAGTAAAGATAATACCGTCCATCCGGGCCAACAGTGACGTCAGGCGCATAAAGACACATGCTGCCTTCGGGGTTTAGCGGATCATCCGTTTTTTTGTAAATCAAACCTTCATACTGCCAATCACTTAAATCATCCACTGGTGCCGACCAGCATACATAGTCGTTGAAACAAAATACATGTCCGTTAAAGCGGTCATGCGAGCCATATATATATACTCTGTCGTTAAAAACATATGGTTCTCCGTCGGGTATGTATTCCCATGATGGGAGATAGGGATTCAATCCTTGCTTTTTCATAATAATTACGCCCTCCTTGTTAGCTGCAAGACCTTCTTCTCACTTTTTTAAAGTTCTTTAAAAAGCAGTTGGGAAAAATAATACAGATCGTTTTTCCACACAGGCCAATCGTGTCCGCCGCTTTCCTGGGTCCAATTGTGAGGCACACCGCGCTCCGCCAAATACGCGTGCGTCCGTTCGCTGACATACTTGAGATCATCCTGATCCCCGCAAGAAAGCCACAACAGTCTGAGAAGGGCAGCCGCTTCCTGCGGATTAGGAACAAGCTGCTCGGGAGCTTTTGTATTGGGTGCCGGGGAAAAAGCCCCGATCCAGGCGAAGCGGTCAAGATGGTGCAATCCTATGTTCAGGGACTGCCCACCGCCCATCGATAGACCAGCAATCGCCCGGCTCTCCCGTTCTGTCGATACCGGGTAATTCGATTCAATAAATGGGATCAGATCGTGGAGTAGATCAAATTCGAACCTCTCGAACGCCTGGATCTTCTCAGGGTCGAAAATGTCCCCTATTGGTCGGTCGTCCGGCATGGCGCGGCCGTTGGGCAAAACAACGATCATGGGCGCGAGCATGTTGTCCGCATAAAGATTATCAAGGATGATATGGGGCTGACCATGGTTGAACCATTCGTTTTCATCCCCGCCTATGCCATGCAAAAGGTACAGTACGTTATAAATTTGGTTTCCGGAATATCCGGGCGGAGTATATATCCTCGTTCTGCGAGAGTTCCCTACCGTTGCCGAGAAGTATTCTATCACCTCAACATTACCGCGGGGGATGTCTTCCCTGTACCGGTTGTATCCGTCAGGAGCTGTTATACTCAATTCATTCTCTCCTTTCATATTGCTATCCTTCATGATAGATTTGTTTTATTATAATGATATTATTGCTGCTTCCATCATATCTAACAGATAATTGCGTATTATCAGCACTATATTACGATTTCCGGGAGGGCATCATGTTCGAGCATCGTTACCGGGAAAGCAAGCCGCACGGCGTGCCCGAATTTCCGCTGAGTATTTACAGGGTAGAGCATCAAGCCAGCGCTCATTCCATTCTCACCGTCCATTGGCATAATGAGATGGAAATCATCTATTTATCTAAAGGAACGGCCACTTTCCGAATCGAAAGCCGGGAGTTTGATATTCGAGAGGGAGAAGCGCTCGTTGTTCACCCGGGCGAACTCCATTCGGGAATTAACGATCATGATGCAGGGACATGCTATCACTCCATCGTGTTCAAATTATCCTGGCTGTCTTCGTTCCAAGCGGATCGAATCCAGGAGCTGTTTCTCGGGCCGATCCTACAGGGGACAGCTAGGCTTCCCACCTTGTTATCCGCTTCCAGGGGGACACCCCCCGAATTGCTGGACTATGTACGCCAGCTTCTGATCCGCTTTGAGCACCGGTCTCCCGCTTATGAATTAAGCTTGAAAGGCATACTGCTACTGCTGATTGCGGATATTTTCCAGCACGGATTAATGAAAAAAAATGACGAGCTGATAAACCGCCATGGACACGAATATAACTGGCAAATCAAAAAAGTGCTGGCTTATATGGAGGAGCACTCCCATGAAAAGCTCGAGTTGGATCAATTGGCTGCAGTAGCGTCCCTTAGCCGCTCCCATTTCTGCCAATTTTTCAAAACTCAGACCGGGATGCGGCCGATGGAATATGTAAATTTTCTCCGGATTAATAAAGCCGCTAGTTTACTGCGAACCGGATCGTACAATGTTCTGGAAGCCGCGCTGGAGTCCGGCTATCATCATGTCAGTTACTTTTCCAAATGCTTCAGGTTTTATATGAATATGACACCGTCCGAGTACAGGACCTTTTATTCTTCCGGCCTTTAGAAAATTGAAGCAGCCAAATGATATAGATCAATTGCTAGCGCCGTAAATACTTATAAATTGAATCTATATAAAAAAAGCATCGACTGCGAAAATTCGCAAGCGATGCTTTTAAATAATCAATATTATTTAGCAAAATTACGTCCAAACCATTTCGAGGCGGCAGTCACTTCAGAAGGAGACAACTGATGACCAAAACGCTCCCAATGTAGTTCAACCGAAGCGCCTGCTGCCGATAGCAATTGATTCAATTCCTCGGTCTCCTGTGCAGGAGAGATCGGGTCATTCGTTCCGGCCCCCATAAAGACTTGAATGCCAGATAGCTGCGGAAGCTCGATGCCACGGCGTGGAACCATCGGATGGTGCAAAATTGCTCCACGCAAAGCATCTTGATAGTGGAACAACAGAGATCCTGCGATATTAGCCCCATTGGAGTAGCCTACCGCCACGATATTGCTGCGATCAAATTGATGCTCGGCAGCCGCCTGATCTAGGAACTCATTCAGCTCCTTTGTACGGAAGATAAGATCCTCTTCATCGAATACTCCTTCCGCCAAACGGCGGAAGAAGCGCGGCATACCATTCTCCAGCACATTTCCTCTTACGCTAAGAACCGAGGAGGATGGAGATATCATTTGGGCCAGTGGAAGCAAATCCCGTTCGTTCCCCCCGGTACCGTGCAGGAGCAGTAGTACCGGAGCATTAGTATCAGATCCCTGTTGAAATATATGCCTCATTCTTGATCCTCCTTCAGCACCCGAACTTCAAATTGCTCAAGATTCTTCTCAATCAATTCACGATGATCTTCGTACCATGGTGGCAACATAAGCTTCTCACCCAATTGCTCCAAAGGCTCGTCACGAGTGAAACCTGGAGGATCTGTAGCGATCTCGAACAGTATGCCGCCTGGCTCCCGGAAGTAAAGGGCATTGAAGTATTGACGATCTACAACAGGTGTTGGATGAAGTCCGCTTGCAGATACCTTTGTGCGCCATTCAGCATGATCTGCATCGTCCTTGGCCCGCCAAGCGATGTGGTGCACCGTGCCTGAACCCGCTTTGCCGGCAGGTACCGATCCGATATTCAAATCGATGATATTACCAATTTCACCGAACCCTTTATAGCGGGCATATCCACCCTCAACACCTATTTTCTCCAGACCTAACACACTCTCTAATACCATTTCTGTATCTTTTGGTGCGGTGCTGTAAAGAACAGCGCCTCCGAAGCCCATAATCGCTTTATCTACTGGTACTCCACCAAAGCTCCATGTGCTCCTTGGTCCTTTGCGTTCCACAAGCTCAATTTGTAAGCCGTCTTTATCTGCGAAATGCAGCGATTTCTCAGAGAATCTTGTTCTTTCTGTAAACGATACATTAAATTTCTTCAACCGCTCTTCCCAGAAATCCATCGAACCTTCCGGAATCGCATAGGTCGTAATTCCAACCTGTCCGTTGCCGACAATACCGCGGCGAGATTCCGGCCATGGGAAGAAGGTAATAGCTGTTCCGGGATGACCCACTTCGTCACCGAAGTATAGATGATATACTTCAGGCGCATCGAAGTTGATGGTCTTCTTCACTAGGCGAAGTCCCAATATGCCCGAATAGAAATCCGTTGTGTCCTGTGCGCTTCTTACAAACGCTGTAATATGATGAATACCAGCCGTAGCTTTAACCATGTGTATCCACTCCTCAGTAGTATTTTTCAATAATTTGAGCCTTAATTATTCAACTTATAAAATAGCGTCTAACGAGTATGCTCCTGCACCAATCAAGCTGACTCCAATAACAACTGCAATAATTAACAAGTTCATTTCATAACCGTTAGCTGTATTCCAATATCCGTTCTTACCATGAACAGAGATAATGGCGAACAACATCGTAATTGCAATAAGGGCTCCGGCAATCGGGGTCAACAGTCCTGCGGCAAACAACAAACCGCCCACGAACTCACCTAATCCCGCCATCAAGGCCATCAGTACGCCCGGCTTGAGACCAAGCGAATCCATCCAGCCCCCTGTCCCCTTCAGACCATAACCGCCAAACCATCCAAACAGCTTCTGCGCACCATGCGCGATGAAGGAAATCCCTACAACCAAACGGATAATTAACAAACCTAATGCTATACTCACTTTAAAAACTCCTTTATATTTTATTTTGAGAATCTTTATATTAAGATATATGGTTAAAAAAAAGGGATGTTTCTGTCATTTTCTCATCGACCTATTTATATCCCTCTTGTGCGTGCTTCCCCAATTTCTTCAACAAAGATGCCGCCAGTTGCTGTTCTTCAACGGTCAAGCCAGCTACAGATTGCTCTATAATATCAACATGATGTGGGAACACTTCCTCAATGAACTTAGAACCCTCATCTGTAATTTCTGCATAAATACAACGGCGATCCTCAGAAGAAGCATTGCGACGAACATAACCTTTCTGAACAAGCTTATCTACAACATAAGTGATATTACCGCTGCTCATCAGCACTTTATCGCCAATCCGCTGAATCGGTTGCGCTCCCTTATGGTATAATAACTCAAGTACGCCAAATTCGGTACGTGTTAAACCATAATCACGAATGTTACGATCACTTACAGCATTCACCCACTGGCTTGCCCGAGACAGAGCAATAAATAAGCTCAAGGCAACATCTTTCTCATTCATATCCATTTGACCTCCCTTCGAAAAATCTTAACATCAAGTATCTTGATTTAAAGATAATGCAAATGTTTTGATCTGTCAACACCTCATTCAAACTTTCTTCTGCATAGCTACAAAAATAAAAACAGATGCCGCCGATGAAACCCATGGCACCTGCTTTATAAGAGTCTTCTCTTAACAATATTTCATCTGCTGCCCGATTTCGTTCCAACATTAAGAAACACATTTACCGCAAATATAATAATACTTACCACTACTAATGTGGAACCAATGCCCATCAAAATCTCGACTTGATCATTTCCTTTTAATATTAATGTAAGGCAAATCATCATGACCGGTAAACTAATCGTATGCACCCAGAATTGAATTTTACTTAGAAGATTATTACCCGCTTTAGGGAACAGCCAATATATCACTCCGGCTAATGCAAATGAGGCCCAACCAAGCAAATTAATATGCACATGTACTCCAGTTAGTGTGTAATCGTGAGCCATCGACATATAAATACCGAGCCCCACTCCAATGACGAAATAAACCAAGGCGACCTTAATATACGCAATCCCCATGCTTTACCTCCATTCTTCATTGATTGAGACATTGTATTCTACTTTATTAAGAATAATGTTAAATAAAATAAAAAGACCTCAGATATCTATCAACCCGGGATCTGTTACTTCTTTATTTATCGTACTCCCTCCTTTCTATAATTCTATTTTCGCGTATAATGTATAACTGTTCCTATCTGTATTCTGGTTTAATACTTATTAATAGAAAGGTAGATTAACTCAGCATGAACTCACCGCAAGTTGTTTCCGCTGAACGTTCCGTCTCCAAAGAGCGATTCCCTATTGCACTGTTGTCGTTGACAGTCGGCGCCTTTGCGATTGGTATGACGGAATTTGTTATCATGGGTCTACTGCCAAATGTAGCTGAAGACCTGAATGTAACTATCTCATCTGCAGGACAGTTGATTACGGCTTATGCGATGGGCGTGGCCATTGGCGCACCGATTCTTACAATGATTACCCATCGGCTTCCGCAAAAGCTGCTGCTATGTCTGCTCATGATCTTGTTTATTGTCGGCAACGGAATTTCCGCCTTTGCTCCTAATTATGCTTTCTTGATGACAGCAAGAATCATTACAGCATTAACTCACGGCACATTCTTCGGGGTCGGAGCTGTGATCGCTGCCGGTCTTGTCCGCCCAGATAAGAAGGCCGGAGCTGTGTCGATCATGATGGCCGGACTGACCATCGCCAACATTATTGGTGTGCCGTTCGGTACCTTCGTCGGTCAGCATATGGGCTGGCGCGCTTCCTTTGGCGCTATCGCTATTGCAGGAGTTATTGCATTATTAGGAATCATATTGTTTATTCCCAAGCTCAAGCAAGAACAAGCCAGCAATATGGGGGCACAATTGAAAGCCTTGGTACGACCTAAATTGCTGTTCTTCCTCTTGATCTGTGCCCTTGGAAATTCCAGTCTATTCGCCGTATTCACTTATATAGCGCCGATGCTGCAGCAAATTTCTGGCTTTGCTGAGCATAGCGTGACCTGGATTCTCGTACTATTCGGATGTGGTGTCACAATTGGTAATATCATTGGTGGCAGACTGGCAGATTGGAAGCTGATGCCTTCCATCCTCAGCATTTATGTCGTGATTTGTGTTCTTCTTACGATCTTTACCTTTACGGTCAAGCAGCCGATACTCGCGGTTATTACCATTTTCCTGTGGGGCGCGGCTTCCTTCAGTATTATGCCAGGTCTACAGATCAAGATCATGAGTCTGGCAGAAGCAGCTCCGGCACTGGCCTCGACTTCAAGCCATTCGGCCGGTAATCTGGGCAATGCCTGCGGAGCTTTTATAGGTGGTATCGTCATTACTCATCTGGGTCTAACCTCGCTGCCCTGGGTAGGCGCACTACTTGCCGCATCTGCCCTAACTCTTGGATCGATCAGTTATATCCTGGATCGCAAGAATGGCATAGCATAATCAGAAATGAATGAAGAAGGGGAGTTCTGCACTAAGCAGAATTCCCCTTCTTCTCTATAATAAATCTCACTCAACCTTGCTGAACACTAACCTTCCAATTATGATCACAGCTTGCCCGAATAACCTGATGCTTTGCAATATATTCACAGACCAGATCAGCCATATCGATGGTAATCTCGCGGACAACGGGTCGACCTAGATACATCTCATAATCCCCGCCCCCGCCTGCGCGATAACTGTTCATCACAACATCAATCTCCGCTTCAGCAGTCAATTCTGCATCGTGATAATTCAGCTTAACTACCCGTTCACCTACCGGACGGGAAATATCCAACTCATATTCAATGCCTTCCCACATGTCATAGTTGTAATGCTGAGCCTTCGGCTCCAAGAAGGCCGAATTGATCATCAGTTCTCCGTCAGATCCCAGCTGCCAATAGGTGGCG
Source organism: Paenibacillus sp. (assembly GCA_036498705.1). Taxonomy (GTDB): domain Bacteria; phylum Bacillota; class Bacilli; order Paenibacillales; family Paenibacillaceae; genus Fontibacillus. The sequence continues at coordinate 22,974 of DASYFA010000318.1, read as the reverse complement.
GTTTGCTCCAACGCAGCGCGGATATCCTTACCCGTGAGCCTTAATACAGCAAGCGTATTAGGATAAATGAAATTAGCCAGTACATCCTGGCGTGTAATCATATCCCAGAACCCAAGCGATTGCTCGTTAAGCAGCGCCGTGTTGGACACATTAGCCCCGCTGACTTCCATCTGAACCCGATTGACGAATTCGATGAAGGGATGGTCCTCCAGGCGACAATCGAGTGAGCTTAATACGCTCATATCGCCATCTACGGTTCCGATCGGTTCATCCAGCCAGGCTTGTGTCTCTTGCTCAAGCTCACGGCATAAATCGAGCACTTCCTGATCTGGCTCTACCGACTCATCCGGTACAAGAAGATCCGCCCGCCGATCTGTAATCTCCCAGTCCCCACTCTCCCCTCTGCGGAAGCTGACATTAATTCTTCCCAGTGCCTGACCAAGACAAGCTGGCTGTACGATCGTTACTCCGTTCACCTCTCCGGCAAGGCTGCGATGTTGATGACCCGTGATGAGAATATCGATCCCCTCCACCTCTTCGCACATCGCATAGGCCTGATTCTCTCCGGTCAGACGTTCTACCGGCTCGCCAGTCCACAGGTCACGTTCAAATCCGCCGTGATAAGCCACAATCAGTAGATCCGGCCGCTCCTCTCGGCGAATCATCGGTACCCAAAAGCGTACCGTCTCTAGTGCATCAGTGAACTCCAGGCCGGCGATATGCTGAGGGTTCTCCCAATGCGGAATATAATGCGTCGTTACCCCCAACACAGCGATCTTCAATCCATCTTCCAGCACTTTCGTTATATAAGGTTGCCCGAACGCAGGCTTGCCTGCTCCCTTCACGGTAATTCCCGCCGACAGCCACGGGAACTCTGAATCCTCGACCACCTGATACAAAGTGCTAAGTCCGTAATTAAACTCATGATTCCCCGGCACCGCTGCGTCATATTTCAGTCGGTTAAGTACCTCAATCGTCGGATGAACCCCTTGCTTATTTTTTATAAAATAGGTCGATAGGGGTGTCCCTTGAATCAGATCTCCATTATCAAGCAAGAGCAGCTCCGGATGCATAAGTCTCTCTCTTCTAATCAGTGTAGCCAGCTTCGCCAAGCCCAATTGGCACTCACCGGCCGAACGGTAATCCGTCGGATAGATATGTCCGTGAATATCGCTGGATATTAGAATCTCACACGTAGTCTCTTGTCGATGTCCCATCTTCAGTAGCACTCCCTTTTAAAGGTAATTCAAAAAGTCCACTTTTGATCACGAAGTAAATCAAGAAGCAACTCGGCATCGAATCTTGAATTCAACCGGGCCTTCCGGTGCTCACGTACCCACTACGTACGCTCCGCTCCTCATGCCCTAGCTTCATCCAACCTTCTCGGTGCTGAAAAGCGGCCTTTTTGAACACACATTTAGTGTTTTTCTTGATTCTATCAAGCGAAATGCAGATTTATATTAAATTCCTTTAATTTACAAACATTTATCATTCTACTGAAGATCCGTTAATAAATGAACATTATATTTAAGCCAGCAACAAAAAAATAGATTCTATTGGAGGTCATCTCGCTTGAAAAAAATCGTTAAGCTTGCTCTTCCTTTATTCTTATCCATCGCTTTCCTTGGAGGCTGCGGACAGAACTCTGCTTCCGTTAACAGTACCGATGGCAAAGCAGCAGCAAACTCCAGCCAATCCAATCAGACCGAAGAGAAGACGAACAAAGATACAGGCTATGTTCCAACTACACTGACTGTCCAATTCGTACCTTCGCAAAATGCAGACACACTAGAAGCAAAAGCTAAGCCGCTTGAGAAGCTGCTCTCCGACAAGATCGGCATTCCTGTCAAAGTCAGCGTCTCCACGGACTATAATACAATCATCGAAGCAATGGCTTCCAAGAAGGTTGATGTAGGTTTCCTGCCGCCGACCGCCTATGTATTGGCCAAACAAAAAGGTGCAGCAGGGGTTATTCTGCAAGCTCAACGTTTTGGTGTGCAAGATGATACTGGCGCGCCGACAACTGATCTAGTTGATTTCTACAAATCGATGATCATCGTGAAGAAAGATTCCAACATTCAATCTGTCGCCGATCTGAAGGGCAAGAAGATTGCTTATCAGAATGTAACTTCCTCCGCTGGATTCGTATGGCCTGCCGCTAAATTGATGGACGCAGGACTTGACCCACTGAAGGACGTAGAAGCCATTACCGTTAAAGGTCATGACCAAGGCGTACTTGCTGTACTGAACGGCGATGTCGATGCAGCCGCAATCTTCCAAGATGCGCGTAACACAGTGAAAAAAGACTATCCTTCCGTATTTGAAGATACTCGTGTCCTTGCTTATACAGAGCCTATCCCTAACGATACGATCAGTGTTCGCTCGGATATGAGTCAAGAATGGATTGAGAAGCTGCAAAATGCCTTTATTGAACTTGGCAAAGATGAAGAAGGTCATAAGATCATTTCCGAAATTTACACCCATGAAGGGTATGTAAAATCCGATGACAGTCGTTTCGATATCGTCCGCGAATATGGGGAAAAGGTAAAAACCGAATAGTCCCTGGTCTCTCGCATTCATATAATCACCCATTTTGCAACACCGCCAGCCGGAGTGCTTCCGCACTGCAGCTGGCCTCTTTTATTTCACGATTATTTATTGAAAAAGGGGAATCGCCAAGTGATTGAATTACGCAATGTAACAAAGACATACCCCAATGGCACCAAGGGTCTAAATCAGATCAACCTGACGGTTAAAAAAGGGGAATTCATCGCCATTGTCGGCTTATCCGGCGCGGGTAAATCCACACTGCTGCGTTCTATCAACCGACTTCATGATATTACAGATGGCGAGATTCTTATTGATGGGAAATCGATCACCACAGCGAAAGGCAAAGAACTGCGGATGATTCGCCGCGATATCGGTATGATCTTCCAGAGTTTCAACCTGGTGAAACGTACGACTGTACTGCGCAATGTATTAGCCGGACGGGTAGGGCACCATTCGGTTCCACGCACCTTGCTAGGCCTGTTCCCAAAGGAAGATATTGATCTTGCCTTTGAAGCGCTCGACCGCGTCAACATCGTTCAGAAAGCTTATGTACGCGCCGATGAATTATCTGGCGGACAGCAGCAGCGTGTCGCAATTGCCCGCGTTCTTGCCCAGAAGGCCAAAATCATTCTCGCCGATGAACCGGTCGCTTCACTGGACCCCCTTACGACGAGGCAAGTCATGGACGATCTGAAGCGGATCAATATGGAGCTCGACATTACAACAATCGTCAATCTACATTCCATTGATTTGGCTAGACAGTATGCGACTCGCATTATCGGGCTGCAAGCAGGCGAAGTCGTCTTTGACGGTCCAGTATCAGAAGCGACAGATGAGCGCTTCGCCGAGATTTACGGACGTCCGTTCCATGAAGAGAATCATTTATTGGAGGAAGCCGTCGTATGAAGGCGCAAGTAGAATCTTCACAGCAGACGCTCCGGCCCAAGGCACCGGGTAAGATTAAGCATTATTTCACAGTAGCGATTGTCATTCTATTGTTATGGGGCAGCGCGGTCCAGACTGAGGCCACCTTCGGAGAGCTGATTCAGGGTCTGCCGAATATGCTCGATCTTTTGAAAGAAATGGTTCCACCCAAATGGGGCTATCTAAGTAAAATATGGTCCGCTATGCTGGAGACGATCCGCATGGCGCTTCTTGGCACTACGTTCGGCGCAATCATGGCTGTGCCTATTGCGCTGCTGAGCGCCTCCAATATCGCTAGGCATAAATGGATCTACTATCCCGTTCGCTTTATCCTGAACTTGATTCGCACCATTCCCGATCTGCTGCTCGCAGCTCTCTTTGTAGCGATATTCGGACTAGGCGCTCTGCCAGGTATACTCGCACTCGCGTTCTTCTCACTAGGAGTTATCGCCAAGCTGACTTATGAAGCCCTGGAGACCATCGATCCCGGGCCGCTGGAAGCAATGACGGCCACAGGAGCACACCCGTTGCAAATCATCAAATTCGGTGTCGTTCCGCAGATCAAACCTCACTTCATCTCGTTCTTGCTCTACACCTTCGAGATTAATGTCCGTGCTGCGGCCGTGCTCGGCTTGGTCGGCGCCGGCGGTATCGGCCATTATTATGAGGTTACTTTAGGTTTCCTGGAGTACGACAAGACCTGCATGATCATTATCGTTACTCTGGCTGTCGTACTGGCCATCGATTATATTAGCTCTAAGATGCGGGAGAAATTGTTATGACAAAATCATGGAACGAAATTGTACCTAAGCCTAAGAAAAATCGTTATCGCCTGCTTATTTATATCGCTCTCATTCTTGTCTATGTATGGGCTTTTGCCGGCGTTCCTTATTCCGGTATCAAGGAGACTGCCGGACAGGTGAGTAAGTCGATCCTGGCAGGGCTATTCTCACCGGATTGGGGCTATGTCTACTTACCGGATGGAGAGGATCTGCTGCGAGGACTATTGGATACGCTGGCGATCTCTATTCTTGGTACCTTCATATCGACGATCATCTGTATTCCGTTCGCCTTCTGGTCAGCGGTTAATATGAGCCGTGGCAAGGTTATCTCCGGTTCCGGTAAGATATTCCTCAGCCTGATCCGTACTTTCCCGGAAGTGGTTATGGCGATCCTATTCATCAAAGCAGTTGGCCCCGGATCATTCGCCGGAGTTCTGGCCTTAGGCCTTCATTCCGTAGGGATGCTCGGTAAATTGTTCGCCGATGAAGTTGAGAATATCGACAACGGCCCGCTGGAAGCGCTTATGGCAGTGGGAGCAAGCCGTTTGCAAATTCTATGGTTCGCGGTCATCCCGCAGGTCCTACCTGGCTTCCTATCCTATACGCTGTACCGCTTCGAGCTTAATCTTCGCTCCGCAACGATTCTTGGCATTATTGGCGCCGGAGGCATCGGCACACCATTGATCTTTGCCCTGAGCACGCGGAACTGGGATCGTGTGGGCATCATCCTGCTCGGTATCATTATTATGATCACAACCATAGACCTAATCTCTGGTACGATCCGCAAGAAGCTGGTCTAATCCACGATCACCACCTACAATTGCATTCCCCAACATACAAAATGACCCGAATGAAAGCACTTGTCAGAAGTGTCTCAACTCGGGTCATTATTTAATTCGTATACAGTTTACTCCGCTTCGGTCCGCGACCAACGGAAGCACCGTGCACTAGCGTTACATAAATCCGTTCATGCTCAACCGGCTCGCCGGAAATGATCTTGATCAGCTGCTCAGCGGCGAGCGCTCCCCATTTACGCTTGGAGTAGTCGATTGTCGCTAATCGTGGCTGCATATACCGGCTCAGCTCGATATTATCAAAGCCGATCAAGTGAATATGCTCGCCGATGATGAAATCCGTATCAGTCAGACGATTGCACAATCCGATGGCCATCTCATCATTCAGGCAGAAAACGGCGACCGGTTCTGTATACTCCTGAATAATCCGTTCGGCGGCTCTCTCTCCACTACTCTTCTTGAAATTCCCGGGTAGTTCGATCCATTCCACATCATCAGCCCGACCCGCGACTAGATTGACAGCCTTCATCCGCTGAATCGAGTCGAACGAATCGTCCGGGCCGGTTACGACATAAATTTTCTTATGTCCCTGTTCAACGAGGTATTCGGTGGCCAGAGTCGCCCCCGCTTTATTATCAAGCAGCACCTGATTAATGTTTGGATGCTCCAGTTCCCGGTCCAATACGACGATCTTATGATCACGCCGTGCATGCTTGAGCAGTTCTTCACTCGAAAAGGTATGATCGAGAATAACTGCACCGTCAATCATCCGTTCCGGAAGCATTCGATGAGATTGTTCTCCACTGCATACGATCAGGTCATAGCCTTGTGAATTGCATACTTCCTTCATGCCATCAAGAAGCTCTCCGTACACATCCCCTTTGAAATCGGTCAGGAACACGCCGAGTATTCTCGATTCCTTCTTCTTCAGCGTTCTTGCCGCCGCATTAGGGATATAATTCAGCTCGTTGGCGATACCGAGAATTCTGGACCGTGTCTCATTCGTCACTTTGCTGCTACCATTAAGGGCATAGGATACTGTAGAGATCGAGACCCCAGCCCTTTTAGCAATATCTTTAATGCTTGTCAATTTATCCACCTGCCTACTAATTCAACTTCTGTATTTATGGAAAAGGGCGATCTATAAGTGTATGTTCAAAAAGGCCGGTTTTCAGCACCGAGAAGGTTGAATGAAGCTAGGGACGAAAGGAGCGGAGCGTAGGCAAAACCTACGTGAGCACCTGAAGGCCCAGCTGAATTCAAGATTCGATGTCGAATAGCATCATGATCTACTTCGTGATCAAAAGTGGACTTTTTGAACAACCTCTATACAGATCGCCAAAAAATTACATGAAAATGTCGATAACATTATCCTTTTGATTCATCGCCTGTTCGAAGACGGATCTGGATAACCTTACTCCGCCTTGACGATAAGGATTCGTCAATCTCTCTATATCTATATGGTTTCCGTTCAGGGTCACTTCGTTCACCGTACAGCCGGTTATATGATAGATGAAGGTGATCTTCATTCCATCATATTGGAAATCAAAATGTAGTCCATCCAGCTCAGTTGGCAATACCGGATCAATCACGAGATCTCCCTGATCCTGGCGAATACCAAGTGCATTGGAGATCAGCTGGTTCATATAGATCCCCGGGCCGCTAGAGTAAATTCTCCACCCACCCTTGACTTGAACCTTGCCGCTGCGCAGCTGTTCAAAGTCCGTCTGGGCATCATACCTTGTATTGAATTTCCCGTCCGAGCTGCTGAAATAGGCATTGCTCTGACGAATCTCCGCATTTGGAACTACACCCTGGATGCCTACAGGATTAATAACCTGTAATCCATGCCACACGTCCTCCGCATGTCCAAGCTTGGCCATCGCCTCTACGAAGCGGATATGCGCATGAACATATTGAAGTCCGACCTCGCGGCCGAAGTTGGCAGCTTGCTCCGCCCGTTTGAAATGTGTGCTAACTCCGCCTGCATATTGAGCAGGACGATCCATCAACCGCACGCCATCCGGGAAGAACAACTTCTCCTTAATGAGTTCGTAATGCGATGCCGCACGTTGTGGATCAAGAAGCTCAGCAATCATACTCCGAGTCATCGGAAGCAGACGATATTGAATGCCTGTCTCTGTATCCGAAGGATGCAGCATCAGCTTCGCTGAATCGGGATTCTCCAAGTAGAGGAAGCCTGGGATCACATCCGTCTGCAACATGTAATGGTAATAATCCTGGCTGATCCGCTCGGTCATCTCCGCAAGTTCAGCAGCCAATTCTGGCTGAACGGATGCCAATGCCTTAGACAATTGCTTCAGAGACTGGTAAGTCAAAGCAACGGTCCAGCTGCTGACCATGTACTTCTTCAACTGTGCGTTAGCCGGCTGCAGTGTATCATCCCAATCTCCATCCCCATATGAGGATAGATGCGTATCATGCAGGAAGTGGCTACGGATATAACCGATCTCTCTATTCATATGATCGAGGACAGTATAGGCTTGATCCGTAAAGTTGAAGCTTCCCTTCACTGTATATGGTACTGTTTCCTCCAGAATGCCATAGTCCTGTGTAGCCGCTAAATAATCACCAAGCACCTTCAATGGCCAGACGATAATATCGCCATGACTCTCTTCCTGCTGTATCTGAGCATAGCGGTCAAACATGAACCACTGCGGCCAGTTCCCGTCATCTTCAAACTGATGGCTGTATACCGTGAGTAGAATATCTCGTACCTGTTCGAACTTCTGAGTGGCCATGAAGTATTCCGTCGGACCCTGACATACATCGCGTGTTCCCCAAGCGGCGCCTCCGTATTGCTCCAACCCATGAGGTACAGAATAGTGCACCAACATATTGTGCGTATACCACCAGGTTAGTGCATTGAACTTGAACAAATCATCTCGGTCCTGTCCATCTGCATCTCTCAGACGGAATCCGTTCATAACATCCTTCAGGAAGCTGCGATATGCTTCTACCTCAGCTTCGGCATCCGAAATCGCATCCATAGCAATCTCTTCGCCCTCAAGTAGTCCTTGCATCGTAAGGCTCCACTCATTTGTAGATGCCAGCTTCATGTTCACCAGCGATGCCGAGCCAGAAGGAATCCCATCTATAAGCATAGCTTCATCGCCAATTTCAACGTCAGTCCCGTGCACCTGCATCCGGTATTTCAGGTTCGGATAGGCCTGAGCGCGGATTTCATCCTTGCCACCATAGAACGTCAGGACACCTTGTTCCTCCGTCATACGGACCGAAGCCCCGTATTCATTAACATCCATCGTAATCTGGTTGGTCACTAGGAACTTGTACTTCTTACCATTCTTTGACTTCACATGCATACGAACGACCGGCAGTTCCGCGGCAGCGTAATTCGTAATCACGAGAACATCGTCAGACAACTTATAGTGCCAGCGTACATAGTTGAAGCCGATCTCGAACAACGATGGCATCGTCAGCAGACGATACTCGCCCTCAAGCTCTACATAGATCCGCTGTCCGGCTGTCTTCGGTACATTAAGCGCACTGCGGGCATTGCTCATCATTTTATTGAGGTTCGTATTGCCGACAACAAGATGAGAATTGAAAATACCATACATGTATGAGGTCGTCGTAACAACCCTAGCTCCCAGTTCTACATTGCCGCCGCTCATCAGAATATGTCCATGCGGACGTTCTACGAGCAGTTCCTTCTCCTTCAAAACAATATGTTCATAAGCTTCTGTGAAGAAAGCGAGCAGCTTGCCGTCCCTGCGCTCTTCCTGATGTCTTGTCGACTGCGGGAACAGGGCGTTCACTTCCTCCTCGGTCAAGGATAGACCCTGCAATGGACTGCTGAATTCCGATTTGAAGTGAACAGGCTGCAGTTGTCTCAGTTCAGCCGTCTTTACTTCCGGATTACAAGCCTGCCACGCCTTAACAATCTCATCTCTATATTCCAACTCCGTCACAGCGGCCGCATGATCTGACTTGAAGAGACCATAGAACACAAAGCGTGCTTCGCCATTCAGCGAGACCAGCTCCGACTGGAGCGCTGTATATGCAAATTCATATTGATAAATCTCGTTAGCCAGCTTGGGCTTGCTCAAGCAGGACGGTACATTTGTCTCCTTATAGGAGAGTCCGAAGAATTGAAATCCATCTGTAGAGAATCCGGCCGCACGGGTTAGAGAACCCTGCTGCAAATACGGAAACCCTCCGCTCTGCGGCATATTTTGCCTCGAACAGACGACATAACCGTAGTCCCCATCCTTGAATACGGAATGATCAATATATTGCGATAAATAAGCTTCATTACTGCGTACGGCTCCTATATCTGCATTACCAATATCTTGCCCATACACGATGTCGATGGTAACGCCCTTGCCCCGGGCAGTCACATCCCAGAACCAGATGCCCTGTGCTGACAATGTGAAGATTACTCGATAATCTACCCCAGCGGCAGCTCCTTCCCATACAACACGATCCCTACCGACGCTTACTGTACTTCCTGATTGAATGCCCAGCAGCGGGTAAAAGGAAATGCCTGATTCGCTATGAATGCGTAAGTATAAATTGTTCAGGGACCCTTCCACAGGACTAGTCACAAGCTGGTTGATCATGGTTGAGCCGCTGATAGCCTGATGCAAGTCTCCGCTCTCCCAAAAGGTAAAGCACAGATCACCGGCCTGAATGCTATATTTCGAATCTGTAATGGTGGCTGCCATATCTCTCTATTCCTCCTATCCTTCATGAAAAGAAACCCGGCTGCATCCTATCCTGCATGCCGGGTTCCGTAAGACTCGGACTGCGGACAATCGCCTCAGCCCAAATCTGATTGAAGCGGTATCCTACTTATTCAAATTGTTCAGTTCATCCAGAACCGGTTGAACCAAGGATTGCTTGCTATCTACCCATTTCTTCCAATTCGTCTCCAAATCACCAGGTTGCAAAATCAAGTTGGCATATTCATTCTGATATTCGAACGATGCTTGGCTCTTCGCCTTGGAATCATACAATTGCACATCCCAATCATAAGTAGCCAGCTTGCCGCCTTCTGTTCCCAGCTTCGCTTTTTCTTTGAAGAGATCTACAGCTCTATCACGATATTCCTTCTTGATTGCTGGATTGATAACACTGAAGTCATCGCCAAGGACATACAAGCCTTCAAAACGGGCTGGATATTTATCTGACATAGAAGTTCCTTCAGGAAGCAAGCTCATAAGCTCGTTGTTATCGCCATATTTCCAGTCCTTGCCCTCGAAGCCCATATTCAGCAGCAATTGGCCTTCCTTGCTTGTCGAGTAATCAATCAGATCCATAATGCGCTCGAATTTCTCCTTACTAATGTTTGGAGAGAAGATCAACGAAGACCAGAAGTTAGGCTGCTCCAAGTTACGGTACTTACCGTCATCCCCAAGAACAATCGCTGTATGAACAAGCTCATCGCTGTCTAAACCGAGATTCTTCTTCATTTGCGTATCCATGTCTTGTCTGTAAGAAGCTAGGCCGCCAAGGCTTGTCATAGCCGCTACGCCCTTAACTCTGAAGTTATCGCTACCTTCATTGTTCTTCCATGTATAGAACTCTGGATTCAAGAGGCCTTCCTTGTAGGCTTGTTGCATCAATTTAAGACCAGTCAGCGTCTCAGGATCTGCAGGACCCCAGTGGAATTTGCCATCCTCACCTTTGTAGAAAGCAGACTCTACACGGGAGTGCTCGCTATTTGCCATAATGATATTCGTTAGTGCGTCATCGGCATTGTACGAGATCGGAACGAGCTTGGAGCCTAGCTTACCAGGATCCTTCTCTTTTACCAATCTTGCATATTCCATCAATTCACTAGTTGTATAAGCATCCTTCAGCTCAAAACCAACGGCTTCTGCCCAATCCTTACGCAGTGCAATAACACCGATTTGGTTCGTAAGCGGATCTGCAGGTTTATTCTCGAAGTATACTGGCTTAGGTAGGATGTACGTACCGCCGGTCAACTCCTCCAGTTTGTCTCCAAGACCGGTCAGCTTGTAAGCAGCCGCGATATTTGGCCAACGTTCCTTCCAATCATCCGGGAATTTATATAAAAGTCCTTGATCTACATAGTTCATGAAATCGCCGTGTACATAGTTCCAGCTTGCTACATCAGGAAGGTCGCCGGAGTTGATCCAGAGGCGAAGCTTCTCAGCCCAGGAATCCCATTGTACATAGTTGTAATCCCACTCGATATTGAATTTGTCCGTCCAGAACTTATGGAACTCATTGTCCATTTGGCCGTCCTTCACCTCGGTCAGCTGTGCGGTGGAGATTTTCAATTTGTCTTTGTATCCACCATTCTCATCCTTGGCATTGCCTCCAGCGTTGGACGCATTATCCTGCTTCGAGGAGCATGCCGTCAACATCATCGTTAGTGCAAGTACGACGGCCAGAAGAGGTTTTACTGACAACTTTTTGTTCGTTTTCATACTTTACCCCCGTGTTAATAAGATTTTTGTTGAAATCTTGTTCAAAAATCCCAGTGGGATTTTTGAATTTCCTCTAAAAAATCTATTGGTTATCAGGTCTTGATTGCCCCTGTTAACACCCCTTTGGCGAAGTGCTTTTGCAACATCGGGAAGAAGCACATAATCGGCACCATCGATACAAAGACCGAAGCCATCTTCATCCCCGTGGAGAAGCCCGATTTGGTCAGAGCATCCACGCTGGCAGCGTTGGATACGTTCGTGGTCGATTCTACAATGATTGTCCGCAGAACGTTCTGCAGTGGAAGCTGCTCCGCCTTGCGCAGGAAGATCATCGCGTCATACCATCCATTCCAGAAAGACACGCCGTAGAACAAAGTAATTGTCGCCATAATCGGAGCCGCAAGCGGCAATACAATGGAGAAGAGAATTTTCCATTCCCCCGCTCCGTCAAGTCTCGCCGATTCCATCAGCGATTCAGGCAACCCCTGGAAATAGTTCATCATCAAAATCATATTGAAGGCACTGAAGCTTCCCACCAAGATAACCGACCAGAGTGATCCAGTCAGGTGGAGCGACTTCATAACCAGGTATAGCGGAACGATACCACCGTTGAATATCATCGTGAACAGGACGATGAAGAAGATCCCCTTCTTACCAGGGAACTTATTCCTGCTTAGACCATAGGCCATCGTACTCGTCAGGAACAAGCTGAGCGGCAGACCGATAATCAAAATCTTAAACGTGTTCAGGAAGCCTGTAAGAAGTCTTCCGTCATGGAATAGCGCTCGATATGCATCCAGTGTAAAGTGCTTCGGCCACAGCATCATCGGATTATCCGCATATTCCTTCTGGGTCGCGAACGAGATCATAATGACGTTCCAGAAAGGAATGATGATCATTAAGGACAATATCGTTAATAGGACTAGTAGAAAATAATCCATAAACGTCATTTTTCCGACCCGAAATTTATGTCGTTTCGCAGCTTTCGTACTCATCTATCTCTACACTCCTTTCCTAACGGAATAATCCGTCTCCGCCCATCAATTTTGCAATCCGGTCCGCAGACAGCAACAGAACCATATTCACCAATGACCGGAACAAGCTGACCGCCGTCGAGAACGAGAAGTCCGTTGAAGACTGGAACGTAATCCGGTAAATATACACGTCCAGTACCTGAGACACGTTCTGCGTAGCTGCATTAGCCAAGTTGAATATCTGATCGAAACCGGCTGACATCAGACCGCCCACATTCAGAATGAACATTACCGTAACGGTTGGCAGAATGTTTGGAAGTGTAATTTTGAATATTTGTTGCATCCGTGAGGCACCGTCGATCTGTGCTGATTCATATTGATCCTGATCAATCCCGGAGATAGCAGCCAGGAAGATGATCGCTCCCCATCCTGTTGATTTCCAGATGTCCGTAAGGATCAGCATCGGTAGAAACATCTTCTCCGAGCCGAGGAAATTGATCGTCGACAGTCCCATCATCGATAGCGCACTGTTCAGCAGACCATCATACGACAACACATTGATAATAATCCCGGACACGATAATCCAAGATAAAAATTGCGGAAAAGTAAATACTGTCTGGAACACTTTCTTCATCTTCCCCATCCGCAGCTCATTCAGCAGGAGAGCAAGCAGAATCGGGAACGGAAATGAAATGAAGAGCTTGATTATATTGACGTATAACGTTCTCCATATCGCATCAATAAAAGTAGGATCACGGAAGACGTATTTAAAGTTCTCAAATCCTACCCATGGGCTTCCCCAGATCCCCATATTGGCTTTGTAATGCTTAAAGGCTAGTGATAAGCCACCCATTGGCATATAAGCAAATACAAATAACCAAATCAAGCCGGGCAGGAGCAGCGTATAGGTCATCCTGTGCTTCCAGATTTCCATGAACCAGGACCGTGGCTTTGAACGCGTATTTATTTTTTGTTCAGGTCCTATGGCAGCAGGTTTCAAATTGCATCCCCTCACTCTTCTTAATTCTGATCATCAAACAGGAATTCAAATGTCGTCTTGAGATGTTCCTCCCAGAAGAACCAATCATGGGTTCCCGGGCCTTCCACATACTCGAAATTAAATGGTGTAGAACGCATATGATCGGCGAACTCTCGGTTCATCCCGATGAATGGGTCCTCCGTACCGCAGCAGCAGAGCAGAGCCGGGAGTCGACCGCCTTCTATGATTCGACGTGATGCAAGCTCATATAAATCCTGCTCCGGCTTAATGAGAAGCTCGGTTCCAAAGACAGCCTTCATCTCTCTAGCCATCCCCGGCTCCATCTTCGGATCACGAAGACGCTGCTGAATATCAGTTACCCCTGACAGCGATACAGCCTTGGTATATCGGTCCGGATAAGTAAGAGCAGCCTTCAACGCGCCATATCCGCCCATGGACAAGCCTGCAATATAGGTGTGCTGCGAATCATCGTTCAGCTTGAACAGACGAGAACAAAATGCTGGCAGCTCCTGCGTGACATAATGGAAATAATCCAAGCCATACTCCATATCGGTGTAATAGCTACGATTCACTTGCGGCATGATAACCGTGCAGCCATACTTGGCAGCATACTGTTCCACTGTTGTCAGACGATGCCAGGTGCTCGCATTATCGCCTGCACCATGCAGCAAATACAAGGTACTTTCTGAAGGAACTCCGCTATCAACCGGGGAGATCACATGGATACTAGTTGTCATTCGCAGTGTCGGCGATCCTGTATCTATCGTAATGTGCGCCATATGTAACCCCTTTCATCAACGTTTGATTTTGAGCGGCTTCATTACTAGCAGCTTCAATGATCTATTAACGTAATCCACCCCCTGGTAGACTACAAGATCCAAACATACACGAAACGTTTCTCACTACACACAAAATCATTATAAAATGGATAAAAAGCCTATCTTCTCCTGTACCATTAGGGTACAAGCCTATGATACTCATGTTGATTAGACCTGGATACAGGAAAATAAAGGATGATGTAAGCGATTAACTCGAATCGTTTCGATAACATCATATTCCTGATCTCAGATCGTGTCAACCATATTTTTTACAAATTATTTTTTGCACTTCTAGACTCGAAAATCATCGGGAAACTGTGTCTTATCATATATTTACGGTCTGTAATAGGTATTGAGCTTGAATCGGTAATCGCTTCCACTCTGACGGTTGACACCTTGATGAAAATATAATAAATTCTTTTTTGGTAGTGTTTTTTATGAAACGTTTCTATTCATTCCAACAAGAAAGAAGGCTCCCTAACCATGGCTCTGTCACTCACAGGCTTTGTCGATCGTGTTACTGAGCAAGGATTAAACGTATTGTCCGCACGTGTGCTCCAGCATGGAGAGCTTGCAGCACAGTGGGATCTAACCATAGATGAGCGGCGAATTCAGCACTCTATCAGCAAATCCTTTACCTGCATGGCTGCAGGATTGGCAATCTCAGAAGGGAAACTGTCATTACATACAAAGCTGAAAGAATTTTTCCCGCAATATGTCGTTGAAGACGCTAATATAGAGCCGGCCATGCGCCCGGGTGATCTTACACTGTATGATCTGCTGCGCATGACTTCCGGACATGATAGCCCTCCGCTTACTATGGCGGAGAGGGCAAGCCTTGAAGAGAAGGACTGGGTAAAATACTATATGTCTCTACCTCTGGACAGAGCTCCAGGTGAGTTGTTCACCTATAGCAGTGGAGATACCTTTATCATCTCAGCATTAATTCAGGCTGCCACGGGACAGACCGTGCAGGATTATCTAACCCCGCGCTTATTCAAGCCATTGAGGATTCATGATGTATATTGGGAGACATCCCCGCTTGGCATTACGCTCGGCTGCGCTGGATTGGTCATTAACAACGAGGAACTTAGCCACTTTGGTCAATTCTTGCTGCAGAGAGGCTTGTGGGAAGGCAAGCAATTGGTGCCTGCGGAGTGGATTGACTTTGTTACGCGCAAGCAGATCGACAACCAAGGCAGCTCGGATTGGAGCCAGGGCTATGGCTGCCAATTCTGGATGTGTACCCATGATGCCTATCGTGCGGATGGGGCCTATGGTCAGTTCTGTATCGTATTGTCCGATCAGGACGCTGTCATCGCGATTAACAGTCAGGAAGAACATATGCAGGAGATTCTGGATGTCGTGTGGGCTGAAATCCTCCCACAATTATAGAGGAGCCCGCTGAAAACCGGACTTTTTGAACACTCACTATAAGGTAACTGTAATTTTGCTGAATAACTTCACATCGAAAACTGCCATAATATGCGTGTTAAGGATTGTCCACGAGGACAATATAATCCGAGTCCAATCGATATTATGGAGGGTTAGACCATGCTGGAGGATATTAGTAGCAATTATGACTGCTCTCGATCCGGAGATGATCTTCATCAACTGATACAAGAGCTTGAATCCCTGCGCGGACAAGGTACAGCAAGCAATGATATTCAAGAACAGATTCATCGTCTAGAGAACCAAATCTCCTTCATCAGGAACAAATGCGATATTCCATAATGTATCATTAAGGACCCGGGAACCCCCCGTGGTCCTTTTCATTTATTAGTGCTTAGTTCGTCGTAAGCGAATGTCTATTTTTGACCATCAAAGCGCATTTTTCAACTAGCTGGATCACTTGAACTGTGATACGCTCTCACTTATTCATACCATCATAATCATGGATCGGGGAGGGCATTTTGATTACATCATCAAAAGCTTCAAAGCGTAATTACATATTCCAGGTGTTGACCGTATTTATCGGTTTTCTGGTATTCGGTTTCTCCGAGAACGTTAAAGGCCCGGCCATTCCGCGAATTCAGATGAATTTCGGCCTGGACGAGATGCAGATTGGAACGCTGCTATCGCTGAATTCACTCGGCTACCTGCTAGCCTGTTCATTTACCGCCTTCTTGGTGCGGAAGTGGGGCGTCAAATCCGTCACATTAATCGCTTTTGGCTCGATGGTCGCCTCCGGAATTTTCATATTCCTATCTCAAAGCTACCCTGCGTTAACAGGCTCCTATTTCTTCATGTATCTCGGCAACGGGATGCTAGAGATCGCGCTGGCCGTACTGGGCGCCCAAATCTTCATCAAAAATACCGGCACGATGATGAACTTATCGCATTTCTTCTACGGCTTAAGTTCAACGGTTGCTCCGATGCTCGCATCTGGCCTGATGACTGTCACTCTCTTCGGATACACGCTCGATTGGAGAGGTATGTATCTGGTTGTGTTGTCCTTATGTCTCATCCCGATGATCCCGGCTCTGCTTGGCCGATTCCCGGATCAGAACAATTCTGAAGAAGAGCGCACGCCGATCAAAGAATTCCTGCGCGATCCAGCCATGTGGTTGCTCGTTACCATTCTATCCTTCGGTGTCGTCTCCGAGTTGGCCGTAGGCGGGTGGCTCGTCAACTTCCTGGAGAAGGCTTATGGTTGGGATACGACCGCAGCTGCCGGGATGTTATCCGGCTTCTTTCTATGCTTCACTTTAGCACGGCTACTCGTAGGACCTATGGTTGACCGAATTGGATTCACCCTATCCTTAATTATTCTGGCAGCATTTACTGGTGTCTGTACCTTCGCAGCTATTCTGATCGGCGAGCCGGGTGCGGTTCTATTCGCGATTGCCGGATTCGGTATCGCCCCGGTATATCCGACCATTATGGCACTAATCGCCAAGCGATACCGCAGCAACAGCGACACCGCCATCACCTTCATCGTCACGCTGATGGGCGTCGGCAGTGTCATCGGTAACTATCTAATCGGAGCAATTACTGACGGTATCAAGCGTCTATTCATAGCAAGCCAAGGCCCGGAACTCGGCTTACTTCGCGGTCTGCAGGCCGGATACGGCTTCATCGGCTTGTGTGCGATCATCTGCTCGCTGGCTAGCCTCGCTCTGTACCGACATTTGAAGCGTAGACACGAACTTCTGTAAGTTTATTTTCTATCGAACGTCATATACTTGTAATATTACCCCCTCAATGATGAAGCATTGATGTCAGCCGAAGTAGAGCATTAGACTCATCGATGATCATAAATCTGTATATCACCGAGTTTAATGATTCATTCGTTGACCTTGGTGCCATATATACTTCAACACAAGTGGGAGGTTATGTATGTCAGAGTTCAAGTATGTACGTGTGTTAAAAATTGCGGCTATCTTTCTGCCAGGTTTGTTCGCTACATTTGTATTTCTGGGTAATTTGATGGATTTTGGATCGAACTATGAGTTTGTTAAGCATGTTTTCTCCATGGACACAATCTTTGAGGGTAATGATCTTATGTGGCGTTCGATCACAAGCCCTGTAGCATGGCTGGTTGCTTATTGGGGATTGATTATTGCTGAAGGGGCTGTTGCGGTTCTTGGTTGGGCCGCAGCAATCCAAATGCTTAGGGCGATCAACAAAGATTCCCAGACGTTCTCATCAAAGAAGAAATTAGGGTACATTGCATTTCTCCTAGCTCTTTGTATTTGGTTTGTAGGATTTATTGTGATCGGTTCCGAATGGTTTGCTATGTGGCAATCACAAATTTGGAATGGTAAACAAACCGCTATGGACATTACCGAAGTACTGCTAGGATTTATGATTCTATTCAGTCTTCCTGAAGGAACCACGAAGAAATAAGATTATAGGCAAATAGAAACCCCTCCTTGGTAGAAGGTAGTTACACACTACACTACTAGCGGAGAGGTTTCTTATTTTTCTGCATTCTTGTCTGAAGCCTTCTAATTCTTTAGCTCTGGTTATTTACTCTGAAGTGCTCGCTTAACTGGCTGCCCTGGCATTAGCCTTACTTCTTCATCATAGAGCTTGATCGTAATGACTTCACCCTCTACAAGCTCCACAGTTACATCGTCCCGCCCAATCGATACACCGATGAGACGTCCGCGGAAGTTGAGACGGAACGCGTATTTCTGCCAATCCTGCGGAATGGCTGGAGCGAGTGAAAGACCGCTCTCCTTCAGACGCATGCCAGCAAAGCCGTATACAATCGACATCCATGTGCCGCCCATATTGGCCATGTGCAGGCCATCCTTCGTATTCCCATGCGTATTGTCCAGATCCAGACGTGCAGTCTCGATGAAGTACTCATACGCTTTTGCCATATTGCCGATCTTCGAAGCCATGATGCTGAAGATACAGGATGACAAGGAAGAGTCATGTGTCGTGATTCCTTCATAGTAGTCGTATGAACGCTTGATTGTCTCTTCGCTTTGCTCATCCTCAAGCAGGAAGTGAGCTAGCACAGTATCCGCCTGTTTACACACTTGATAGCGATAAATGGTCAACGGATGATAGTGTAGCAATAACGGGTGATTCTCCTTCGGTGTGTTCTCAAAGTCCCATACCGCCTTGCGAAGGAACGTATCATCCTGCGGGTTAATGCCCAGCGCCTCATCATATGGCAGCAGCATAGCATCGGCAGCTTTATCCCAAGTGGAAATCTCCTCTTCAGTAATTCCAAGGCGGACACAGAGAGCCTTAAACCCGGCAGCATTGTAATCCTTCAGGATCGCACAGCTCTTGGCTGCCCACTTCAAGTTATGCTTGGCCATCACATTCGTGTAATAGTTATTGTTCACGCAGCAGGTGTATTCATCGGGCCCAGTTACCTCATCGATATGGAAGGCCCCATTATAATAGTGACCGATCTCAGCCCATAGACGAGCTGTCTCAATCAGCACCTCTGCCCCATAGGACAGAAGGAAGCCCTTATCCTGCTCTGCGAGATAATACTGGATATAGCTGTATGCGATATCCGCGCTAATATGATATTGCGCCGTTCCCGCCGGGAAGAACGAGGAGCATTCCGTACCTGCGATCGTGCGCCATGGGAATAATGCCCCCTGCTTATGCCCCATCTCGCGCGCTCTTGCTCTGGCATGATCGAGCGAAGAATATCGATACAGCAGGAGCTGACGGGCGATGTCCGGCTGCGTCATCAGGAACACTGGGAACATATAAATTTCCGTATCCCAGAAATAATGACCTTCATAGCCTTCCCCGCTCAAGCCTTTGGCAGAGATATTGCTGTGTTCATCCCGGCCCGCCGATTGCAGCAATTGGAACAGGTTGAAGCGAATTCCTTCTTGTAGCTGCGTATCGTTCTCGATCAGCACATCAGCGGATTTCCAATATTGTTGCATATATTCCGTCTGTTCTGCCAGCAGTTCCTCGAATGATAGCTCCTTCAGACGTTCCTGCAACCGGATCCCCTGTTCGACAATCGCTTCGCCATGGCGGAGGTTGTCTGTGTACAGGTTATACTTCGTCAGAGTCGCCGCTTCTGTCAACGTGAAGGAAGCTGTATAAGTCACTTGACCTGCATCGGCCAGCAATTGAACGTCGGCATTAGTGCTCAGATCATGTCGAGTCACGCAAGCCGCCCGCAGCTTGGATACCATCGTCTCATCGACGACATAGCCCATATCGCCTTGAACTCCAGCATCAATCACCTTCATCCGCTCGGCATGTCCGGCCCCGACCCGTGGGTCGCTGGCGTTCGTATAGTTCGTCACTTTACCATTAACGGTCGAGACGATTCTTACTTGACCATTGTAATTCACCGGCTCGATCCGCATCTGAATCGCGAACAACTCGCGGTGAGTGAAGGATACAAAGCGGCGGAAGATCAGTTTGATCTCTTTGCCGGCAGGTGATCTCCACTGTAGCATTCTCTCTGCATACCCTTTATCCATATGCAGACTGCGCTCATGCGCGGTGATCGTTCCCTGATCCAGACGGAAAGGCTCTTCTTCATCACCTAGGTAGATCAGAATTGTCTGTGCATCGATATTGTTAACGAGCTTCTGTTGTGTATCAGGAAAGGCGAATAATTTCTCGCCGTAAGGAATTTCTATAACATCGTGAAAAGCATTCAGATACGTGCCGCGAATCGTGGACACATCTGCCCTATAACCTTCTTCAAAGTTGCCGCGCACCCCCAAGTAACCGTTTCCGAGTGCAAAAATACTTTCCATATTCAGCAAAGCTTGCTGTGACAGTTCAGCGTTTGATATTTTCCAGGTCATGATCTGCCCTTCCTCCCTAACAGGTTATGCTTGAATTTTAGTACGAAAAGAGGTTATGTTATACTGAAATATCAAGTTTTTTATCAATATTTTTAGGTGGTGGGAAATAATGAACAAGTCCTCCCGTCCGGACAATCGGCCGTATTATGTATCATCCCGGATGCAATATTTACGCGACAATTTCATCCATCCCCCCTTCGATTATGAGCATGAGCTGCTGGAAGCGATCCGCTTCGGCGATGAGCATAGAGCGATGGAAATACTGCACAAAATTAATGAGCTGGAGGCCGCAGTTCTCGCCGCCTACCCGCTACGTTCCAAGAAGAATGCCTTGATCGCTTCCTGCACTTTATTCACTCGAGCGATTATCAAGGGTGGGGTTGATCCGGAGATCGCCTTCCATTTAAGCGATACGATGATACTGGAAATTGAGAAGGCTGGGGATGTTGAGCGGCTCATTCATTTCGAATATGAAATGCTAGTGCAGTTCGTGGCGATGATCCGTTCCGAGAAAGCTGAGCTGCCTTACTCGCATATCGTAAATCTGGCAATCCGCTACATCCGCGAGCATATTTTTGAGGAACTGACCCTACAGAAGATTGCCGATATCCTTCAAGTTCATCCCAGCTATCTGTCAGACCGATTCAAGCGGGAGACCGGCACTCCGATCACAACCTTCATCAATGGGCGGAAGATCGAAGAATCCAAGCATCTACTGATCCATACGAATCAATCTATCTCTGAAATTGCCTTTACGTTCAAATTCTGCAATCAGAGTTATTATACGCAGTTATTCAAGAATTTCACCGGCATGACCCCGAGAAAATTCCGTATCAGCGGCGCCGAGAAAGTGTAATTGGGTCATTCAGGGACATTCGACCATTTCCTTGATCTCTAACGAAACACCATATCGTTATTCAGGAGAAATACCGTACTTTGGTCCCTTATTTCCCCCAATAGCGATACCTAGTTTCGTTAAAAATCTAGGGTTAGTCATTAATAGTATAAAAGCAGCCCTCCTTTTCAGGAATGGGGCTGCTTTTATCGTTTTTCCACTAGGTTGTAAATACGGAGGTCCTTATACTTGCTGCTTCATCTGCTTGCTTCTAAGCTGTCCGCAGGCGGCATCGATATCTGTACCATGTTCCATCCGGACGCTGCAGCTAATGCCCTGCTTCTTCAGCTCGTCATAGAACTCAAGCACGGATTCCTTATCACTGCGCTGATACTGACTGTGCTCATCGACCGGATTATAGGGAATCAAGTTCACATTAACATATGACCTGCGGCTGTCCAATAGCTCAGTCAATTCCACAGCCTGCTCACGGCCATCGTTCACACCCCGAAGCAGTATATACTCGATCGTAATCCGCTGATTCGTACGCTCTAGATAATAATCAATCGCCTCCATCAGCTTCTCGATCGGAATGCCGCGATTGATCTTCATGATTCTAGTCCGCAGTTCATTGTTCGGAGCATGCAGAGAAATTGCCAGATTGACACGCAGGTTAAGATCGGCAAATTCCTTAATTTTCTCCGCTAAACCGCTAGTTGAGACCGTAATATGTCTTGGGCCAATCGCCAGTCCCTTATGGTCGGTCATCACTTTCAAGAAATTAATGACATTCTCAAAATTGTCGAACGGCTCGCCAATACCCATGACTACGATGTGACTAACGAGCTCTCCGCGCTGCACCTCGTCCAGATAGAGCTGAACTTTCATAATCTGCTCAACAATCTCACCTGTAGACAAGTCTCTACTCTTCTTCAGCAATCCGCTCGCGCAGAAGCTACAGCCGATATTGCATCCCACCTGGGTCGTTACGCAGACAGACAGACCGAACTTATGTCTCATCAGTACCGTCTCAATCAGATTGCCGTCCTGTAATTTGAACAGAAATTTAACAGTACCGTCCTTGGACTCCTGCCGTGTATGCTCGGACATCGTCTGCATCGTCATATGGTCGCTTAACAGATGTACACACTGTTCCGGAACATCTACCATATCCGAAATGCTCTTGACCCGCTTGCGATATAAGTTATCCCAGACGAACCCAGCTCTTGATCTCTTCTCGCCATGTTCTTCGAACCAAGCTCCAAGCTGGTCTAATGTATATCCATAAATGGATGTATTATTCATGCCAGTTCCTCTTTTCAAAACTGTAAAATAGCCTCTCATCTGTCAATCCGCGAGAGGACTGTAATCTGTACTATTGTCCCAAATTTTCAGTATTAACACAAGAGCTATGCTGCGCTTGCCAACACTTGCTTTCTTTCATCTACAGTATCATTTCATTAACTTGTAAATCCCCCTCGAATACAGGCTCTTTATGATAGAAAATAGTTGACTATTTACTCTATTAGATTTATGTTATTAATAAGTAGATTCATATTTTTTCCAAATGGATTCATCTCTTAATGGATCAAGGCAAACC
>DASYFA010000317.1:0-19732 GCA_036498705.1 Paenibacillus sp. | reverse complement strand
GTCCTGTACGGAGGAACTCGAGACCAAGGTAACACCGAGCTGCTTACTGAGAAGGTGATTCACAATCTGGACGTGGATAAGATCTATTTGAAGGATCATACGATTGTGCCTATAGTGGATCAGCGCCATAATGAGGGCGGATTCCATGAAATTAACGATGGTTATAACTCGGTTATCGATCGGATTATGGATGCGAATACTCTCATATTCGCCACGCCCATTTATTGGTACAGCATGTCAGGAACGATGAAGCTGTTCATTGATCGCTGGTCGCAGACATTACGGGACCAAGAATACCCGAATTTCAAAGATGCCATGTCCTCGAAAGAAGCCTATGTCATTGTAGTTGGAGGAGATAACCCTTATATAAAGGGACTGCCTCTAATCCAGCAGTTCCAATATATCTTCGACTTCATGGGAATATCCTTCGCGGGCTATGTTATTGGTGAGGGAAATAAGCCGGGTGACATTATGGAAGATACCGAAGCATTATTCGCCGCCGAACAAATTCAGAAAGCTCTTAATAGCAGCAAATAACTGTAGAAATGATCCCCTGATCCAAGGTCATATGACGAAGATCAGGGGATTATTTTCATGTAAACCTGCCATTATGAATGCATAATTCCCTATTCATACCGCAACGCCTCAATCGGATGCAGCTTGGACGCTTTATTGGCCGGGTAAAGGCCGAAGAAGATGCCTACTGCAGCTGAGAAGCCAAAAGCCAGTGCCATTGCCCATATACTAATGACGAATGGCCAGCCGGTGATCATAGAGAACACGAAGGCGATTAACAGCCCTAGCAATGCTCCGAGCGCCCCACCGATAAAGGACAAGATGACTGCCTCAATCATAAATTGCACCATAATCGTCCCCGGTGTAGCGCCGATAGCTTTGCGAATTCCGATCTCCCTCGTACGTTCTGTCACCGATACCAGCATAATGTTCATGACCCCGATACCGCCAACCAGCAAGGAGATACCCGCTATGGAACCAATGATCGTCTGCAAAATACTAAAGGTACTAGACACCATCTGCTCGGCTTCTTTCCCTGTCTGAGATAAATATTGCCCGACATCGGTATTCTTCTTCTTGGCGAACCAGGTCTTAACATCCTTCACGGTCTGATCCATATGATCCGGTGATGAGGCGAGAACCTCAATAACACCCAGACGTATATTATCCCCGTCATCACCCCGAGGCATGGTGGTAATGGGAGCATAGCCCGTATAACGTTCTCCCTCCATCCCGCTCAGAATGCTCTCCTGCGGCTTATATACACCAATAATGCGATAAGTTCCCATCGTACTGACGAGTTTTCTCCCCACCGCGCCCGCTTCTGAGCCGAATGCTTTCTTCGCATATTTGCTATCAACAATAATGACCTTCTGACGGCCTCTCTCTTCTTGAGCGTTAAAAAAACGACCGGCCACAATATCGAGATTCATCATCTTCGTCATGTCCGACTTCGTCGCGGTGATGGAGAACCGAAGATTCTCATTCTTCAGCTTCGTTGTCATCGAATAAGTGACCGATGAAGACACGTATCTGACCCCGGGCAGTTTGGCAACCTCATTTAAATCCCTAAGACGAATCTCAGCATCCGCCCCGGCTGAGCCACTAGAATAATTGTTATAGATGACAAAATATCCATCCTTATAGTTCGATACGGTGGAAATAATCGATTTCTGGCCAGCCTGTCCGATCGACACCACGGTAACGACAGCGGCAACACCGAACACGATTCCGATCATCGTCAGAAAAGAACGCAGCTTATTGATTCTAAGATTATCTAGTGCTATAAGGATACTCTCCCAGATACTCATGGACTCACACTTCCTTTGCGCGTATCCTTGAGCAGCTTGCCATCGCCGAAGAGAAGCACACGGTCAGCGTGTTCAGCGATATCTGGCTCATGAGTGACAAGTACGATGGTTGTCCCTTCCGCATGAATTTGCTTAAATAATTCCATAATCTCATAAGATGATTTCGTATCCAGATTTCCAGTTGGTTCATCGGCTAATAGAATCGGCGCCTTCATCGTTAAGGCACGAGCAATGGCGACACGCTGCTTCTGTCCGCCGGAGAGCTCGGTCGGACGATGCTTCACGCGGTCCGCCAGGCCGACCTTGGCTAACAGTTCCATCGCTCTCTCATTTCTGGTCTCACGAGGGATGCCTGCATACATCATTGGGAGCATGACATTTTGCAGCACCGTCTGCCGTCCTAGGAGGTTGAAGCTCTGAAATACAAAGCCAATCTTCTGATTCCGTACTCTGGACAGCTGGTCTTCATTCAACGTATGGACTTCCTGTCCATCCAGACTGTAGGTGCCAGATGTGGGAACATCAAGACAACCGATAATATTCATCAACGTGGACTTACCGGACCCCGAAGAACCCATAATAGCTACGAATTCACCACGTTCCACCTGTAGGGTGATCGGGCTGAGCGCTTGAACTTCGAGGGGACCATTTTTATAAACCTTGGTAATATCGGTTAGAGTAATCATTCGACCTTCACCTTATCGCCATCCCGAAGCTGATCTGCGCCTCCCACAACAACTCGGTCTCCCTTGGAGACCCCTGCAGTGATTTCGACTTGTTCATCACCCTCTTTACCGATCTTTACAATCGACTTGACGGCTTTATCTT
Source organism: Paenibacillus sp. (assembly GCA_036498705.1). Taxonomy (GTDB): domain Bacteria; phylum Bacillota; class Bacilli; order Paenibacillales; family Paenibacillaceae; genus Fontibacillus. The sequence goes on along the minus strand of DASYFA010000317.1, from coordinate 17,078 downwards.
CCTCAATTTTAAATACGTAGGCTTCCTCGCCTTCATATTTCACAGCTTCGATCGGAACGAGAATACGAGGCTTGTCCGGTATTTCCATCTCGATGGCCACATTATAACCGGGACGCAGCTCCGCGGCTTTATCTGTAAGTGTAACCTCCATTTCAACGGAAGCGTCCTTGGAGGTCGCGTCATTCAACACGGCAGTCGGGGATAAATAAGTAACTTCTCCATGATATGTACCCGAGATCGATTCACCGGTCACGACGGCCTTCATCCCCATGGTTACCTTACCTGCATCAAGCTCAGTTAGATTAGCCTTAACCTTAAAGGAAGACAGGTCAGCTAATGTTACGAATGGACTTCCCTCTGCCATAAGCTGCCCCTCTTTGACGGATACCTGTGTCACTACACCGCCTGCTGTCGCATATACCGTGCTGTTATTTAACTGCTGCTCCAAAGAAGATATCGTCAATTGGCTGCTGCGAATTCTCAGATCGTAGGAGGTTAAGTCCAATTCTTCGACCGTCTGCTCAGGGTCCTCAGTCACTTGCTGCTTGAATTTCGCAAAATGCTGCTTCTTAGCGGCAAGTCTTTCTGCTTCTGTAAGCTCCAAATTGATCTTTTCCTTCTCCAGCTGATCCTTCACGCTATCCATCTTAAGCGTCAGCAGCGGTTGGCCTTCGGTCACGGTGTCGCCCTCTTTTACCTTAAGCGTTTGTACTACACCGCCAACAGGCGAGAACATCTCAACCGATTTTATTGGCTCCAGCCTACCATTCGTGTAGATTTGCTCAATGATTTTACCTTCCGTAACCTCAGCCACTTTTACACTTTGTGTCCGATTTAACCCTTTTAAATTGACCATGACAAGCACGACGAGGACAATGCCCAGGATAACGCCCCATACCCATTTCTTCTTAAACAATTCCCTCACTCCCATCCTCTATCTATCATTTAACCAGCAGCAATGAACCGAATGAAATAATTAACCAAAAAATAATGATCCACACAGCAACCTGTTTCTTAGGACGATTCATCATTACAGAAGCTCCAATGATATATAGGATCAAAGTCCAAATACCAAATGGATTAATGATAGATAGGGCCTTGTACAGAAAACTACCTTTATCCTGAACGAACGCGCTTAAGCTGATTGATATATCTGTTAAAGTCTGAGCATTCGCAACCTTAAGTAAAATCCCCGTTAATATCCCGTTAATCATCCCAGGCAAAGCTGCAAAAGCCGCAACTGTAACCAGCTGCATATATTTGGCTTCCCCGCGAACAATTAAATTCAGCAGCATGAACAAAAGGCCACCAATGAACATGGTCACAGCTATAGATACAACAGCCATTGAATAGGCAGATATCCTGCTTACAGCAAGAACGGTATCATATGCATTAGAAGAAACCTGAGGATTACTCTTTAGGCCATCTAGCACCGTTTGTTCAATAATCGGCATTTGCAGATAAATCACTAGACACGAAAGCACCATTAACACAATCATGCATGTTAGCCAAGCCAGCTTACTGCTTTTAAGTCTTTGAAAAGTTATTTCCGGCGAACCAAAAATCGTAAACAGATCTTTCAAACAAATCCCTCCTAATGGCTAATTGTTCATTGCTTGTCGGTCGATGTATGTATGTATTCGTTACATTCCTATTATATGTACGATAATACCATTCATAGGGATTCATGTATTGGATATTTTTCTCGATTAATATGAAACGATTAGGATCTTACGGTTGCGACAGCGGTTATTACAGGGAAATAGTCGCTTTTGAAATTCTAACGGTTGTGGTTGACGTTATTGAGGCAAATATGGAGGGTCTTTGATGGAAAACAGCCAAATAGGCCCGTTGGCAACTGTTAGAGTTTGAATCGGAGCATTTTCAGTTAAATAAGCGCTGGCATAACCGTTAGAATTTGAGAGCAACTATCGGACTGTATGACCGGACAAATAAAACACCTCCTGAGCTGCCCTTATTTCTAATAAAATGAAGGACATTCTCATGGAGGTGTTTCAATTTATACTATGTGATCTGGTTCAGAGCATCAAAGCCCTGTAATAGCTTCTTGCTTATTGCCGTTCAAATTCCGCGATCATCTCTGTAATCACATCATCCGGCGAACGATCGACCATCCAGGTCTGACCATACATCTGGAAGATTTTAATAGCAGGGAAATCGCCCCAGAAGCCGACGAACACATCGTCTAAGATCACTTGCTCACTGACATGCTTGTTCATCTCCGTAAGATAAGCCTCAAAGATGGCCTTTGCCTTCGGTGTGCTGATCCAGTCGTTGATCAGGCTGAACTTGTGAAAGGAGACCGGCTCCTCACCGAAGTCGCAATAGACGCGCTCACGCAGGCGGATGTCGCGGGAAGAGCTGCCGACTACAATCTGGAAGTATCCGGTCTCAGCAACCCATTTGTTATATTTCGTGTTGTAGTAAGCGAAGTCGCGTTCCTCTAGCACGAAATGAACCTGCTGCTTCTCTCCTGGTGCGAGCTCAATCTTCGCAAATGCCTTGAGTTCCTTCTCCGGACGGCTCCACTTGGACTCTTCGTCATGAACATAGAGCTGTACAACCTCTTTACCGGACATTGCCCCCGTGTTCTCGACAGTGAAGGTTACACTTACATTCCGATCTTGCTGGACAGCTTTCAAATCGGAGTAAGCAAATGTCGTATACGACAATCCGTGTCCGAATGAGAATTGCGGTGCCAACTCCTTACGGTCATAGTAACGGTATCCGATGTAGAGCCCTTCGCGATAGTAGAGCTTGCCGTTCTCACCGCGAATTCGCATATGCGATGGGTTGTCGGACAGCTTGACAGGGAAGGTCTCCGACAATTTACCGGATGGATTAACACGCCCGAACAAAATATCAGCAATCGCCCGGCCACTGCCTTGGCCTGTCAACCAAGAATGAAGCACGCCTGGTACATATTGAATCCAGGAGTTCATCGCCAGCGCTGATCCGCTACTAGTCACGACGATACAATGCGGTTGAACCTCTGTTACTGCCTTGATAAGCTTCTGCTGATGAAGAGGCAATTCTATCGTCTCTAGATCATGCATTTCTGATTCGACATACTCCGGCTGACCGACGAACAGTACAGCAACGTCTGCAGATGCCGCGAGTGTAACGCTCTCCTGGATCATTTGCTCGTCGATGCGGTCATCCTGCGGATATCCATCGGCATAGACCAGTTCAACCTGATCGCCTACGATGTTCTGCAGTTCATCCAACGGAATATCGACGCGTGTCGGTGTAACTCTCGCACTACCGGCCCCCTGAATTCTTGGCTGCTTTGCAAATTTACCAATGACGGCCATTTTGGACATCTTCTCGGAATCAAGCGGCAGAATGCCATTGTCATTCTTCAGCAGCACAATACTCTCCGCTGCAGCTCGGCGCGCCAGTTCATGATAATCCATGTTCGTTGGAGCTGATTCTATATTCGCTTCCTTAACCTTGCGTGCAAGCTCAATAATTCGACCCGCCGATTTATCAACGACTGCTTCGTCCAGCTTGCCTTCTTCAACCGCCTTTACAATTGCTTTCGTGTTATAGTAAGCCGGACCAGGCATTTCAAGGTCAAGCCCCGCAGCCAAGCCGCGAACCCGGTCATTGACGGCAGTCCAGTCAGAGATCACAACCCCGTCATAACCCCATTCCTCACGCAAAATATCGTTCAACAAATGCTCGTTCTCACTCGTATAAGAACCATTAAGCAGATTGTAGGAGCACATGATGGTCCATGGGTTGGCTTTTTTCACAATACGTTCGAAGGCACTCAGATAAATTTCACGCAATGTCCGTTCATCGACCTCAGAGCTTGTTACTAGCTTCTCGATTTCCTGATTGTTACAAGCAAAGTGCTTCACGGATCCACCGACACCTTGGCTTTGCAAGCCATTGATGAATGCGGCTCCAAGCTCTCCCGACAGACACGGGTCCTCTGAATAATATTCAAAGTTGCGGCCGCCAAGCGGGGTACGCTTCATATTGATCCCTGGGCCTAAGAGTAGATCAACCTCCATCTCACGTCCTTCAACCCCTAGAGCAACACCGAGTTCTTGCAACAGTTCTGTGTTCCAAGACGAACCGATTGCTGATCCTGTAGGATAGCAGGTTGCAGGGATATTCTCCCCGGTAATACCCATTTCTTCGTTACTGTTCGTCTTACGGATGCCGTTCGTGCCATCATACATTTGTAGAGCGGGAATCCCATGCTGTTCGAAGCCTTTGGTCATCCACATATTTAGTCCGGCGCAAATGGCCGCTTTCTCTTCCAAAGTCATAGCTGCGAGTAGTTCTTGTGTTGGTCTCATCATTTTCTCTCTCTCCTATCTTAGAAGTTGTTCAAAACGGACTTTTTGAACTTCATTAGATTTATTCAGCAGCAAGCTGCTCTTTCTTAAGCTCTTGCTTGTCGTACACTTTGACGAATGGGAACCAGACGAGGAACATCTGCAGTAATACCACTGCCAGAAGCACAACGCCTTTGAATCCAGTTAAGATGAACGTTGAGATACCAATCGGTGTATACCAGAGCTGGAACACTTTACTTGGAATGTCCACCCACCCAAGATCAAGCACAATGTAGACGATAATCGGCGTAATGATACCGTTGATCCACATTGGGATCATTAGAATCGGGTTGAAAGCGACCGGAGCTCCGTAAATAACCGGTTCATTGATATTGAACAGCGATGGTACTATCGTTGCTTTCCCGATCGATTTCAATTTCTTTGACTTCGCGAACAGGAACCACACGATCAGCGGCAGAGTAGCCCCGAGTCCTCCAACGCCGACCCAGCCGGAGAAGAACGTCTCGAAAGTGTTAATATTGACCGGCTCCAAGCCTTGGGCGACAAGCGAAGCGTTCTGTTCAATCGCCGGAATCCAGATCGAGTAGAAGATTGGAGTCATCACCCACGGGCTGACCCCGAAGGAATAGAGCAGAACTCCGATAAAGTTGAACAAGACGAAGCCAATCAGGCTCTGGCTAATCTTTTGCAGCGGGTTGAAGATGTCTACAATCAGTGCGAACATGTCAAAATGTAATTGATAGGTCAAAATCCAGCCAATGATAAGAATTATGGCAATCGGAACAAGGAAATCGAACCAGTCTTTAATAAATTCAGGCAATGACGTGTCTTTTTTAAAGAAAGAAAATCGGTTAAAAGCGTTAATGATAACGGCTACAAATACACCCACCAAAAGAGCTGTAACCATTCCGGAAGGTCCAAAGCGTTCAAGGACGAATTGTACTGTTCCATCGTCACTGAAAGTGGGCTTGAGCAGCATCATGAACAAGGATAAGCCAGTTGCCCCTGCAATGAGCTTAATCTTGTCGTGACCCTTCTTCTGCATGACGATATATGGCGTTAGAAAGGCAATAAAGATGCCTAGCAACCCGAAGCTGAACGTCGTAATCGGCGATAAATCAGGCATGCCCGGGATGAAGTCATTCATAATGGACACCAATGTTATTAATGAACCAATGAAGATCATCGGCAATGTGACCATAATCGCTTCCTGAATGGAATCGACCCAGACATTCTTCGTAAATGCTTCTAATCGTGGCGCGAAATTCTCTTCCATCCACTTCATTAGACGTTGCATTGTGATTCCTCCTATTTGTCTAAGCTTGTATGTTGTAAATCGCTTACATGTTTATTATAAGAACACTTGATAACGCTTTCTTGTTGTTCCTTGTTCTGCGTGGGTGTGTTTTTTGTCGTGTTGCTTGTCCCCATTCTAGCCTGATACCAACACCGCCCTCTTATACAGCAAAAAACACCTCTTCGACCAAAATCGAATGATTTTGCGACCTTTATGGGTTTCCTAGTCTCTGGTAGGGGAAAATCTCCTGCCGAGGATGTAGGATCAAAACCATTCGCATGGCCGTGTTGTCATTCCCGAAAAACAACTACACTAATATCCGTCGAGATACATAAGATCATGTTCAATAAGGGTTGGCCACAACCTCATATAACAAATCGACAACTGTAAGAGCCAAATACAAGGGAGTGGAAGGAGAAAGAATCAATGAGTTGGATAACGAAATGGGTATTCGGCAATAAGGCGGCAGCGGGGCTGCTGATCGTATTGGCGCTTGTCGTGGGAGTGATGAGCTATACCTCTCTGCCGATGGAATTCATGCCGGAGGCGGATAATCCGCAAGTAACAGTAACGACGCTTGGGCCAGGACAGAATGCACAGGCTATGGAGGAAAATGTCACTAAGCCGATTGAATCGGCCGTATCTATGGTCAAGGGGAAGATGGAGATGATGTCCTCTTCAGGAGACGGCTATGCACAGGTGAACATCCATTTTGACTCCAAGACGAATATGAAGGATGCCGCGCAGGAGGTGCAGAAGGCAGTAGATACCCTTCAGTTCCCGCAGGGAGTGATGCGTCCTTATGTGCTTCAGCTTAATACTTCCATGATTCCAGTGTCGCAGATCACGCTAGCCTTCGATAATGGGATTACCGAGGAGACGCTGAAGACGGCAGAGACGGTCATTATCCCTAAGCTACAAAAGATTGACGGCGTCGCGAACGTATCGCTATACGGCAAAGCCATACCACAGGTGCAGATCAAGCTTGATCCGCAGAAGATGGCCACCCAAGGCGTATCCATCGCCCAAATAACAGGGCTGCTTCAAGGCCGCAACGTCGCGGCTTCCATCGGGGAGCAGACGATTGGCGGACAGACGGGCAGCATCGGCGTCGTCTCTTCGATTGATAATGTAGATACGCTGAAGGCTCTTCCAGTCTCTGATGGAGTCAAGCTGCAGGATATTGCATCAGTAGAGGTCAAAACCGATCAGGAGAGCGTCAGCCGTTCGAATGGCAAGGATGTGCTGTTCGCTATTATCATGAAAGAGGCTAATGCTAACGCGGTTGATGTCGGTAAAAAAGTACAAGACGCTCTAGAAGATATCAACAAGAATGTCAAAGGTGCCGAAGCCGAAGTCGTGGTCAGCACCTCTGAAATGGTCGTTGATTCCGTAAATAGTATGATGCGGGAGGTGCTGCTCGGTGCGCTTTTTGCTACGATCGTCATTCTGATCTTCCTGCGTAATTTCCGTGCCACTCTGGTGACTGTCGTATCAATCCCACTATCGTTGGCCGTTACACTATATCTACTAAACCTTTCAGGCGTTACCCTTAACATCATCACGCTGGGCGGGGTAGCTGTAGCGGTCGGTCGTCTCGTAGATGATAGCATCGTAGTAATCGAGAACATCTATCGTAGACTACAAAAAGAACCATTCTCTATCGACATGATGATCAGTGCAACAAAAGAGGTCGCTGGTGCGATTACCGCCTCAACAATAGCAACCGTAGCGGTGTTCCTTCCGATGGGTTTGCTGCGGGGCAGCCTGCAGGCATTCCTGCTGCCTTTTGCCTTAACGGTAACCTATTCGCTGCTGACCTCGCTCATCGTGGCCCTGACTGTTGTTCCGCTTCTCAGTTCGCGGCTGTTGCGGAATACAACCATGAAGGAGCATGAACCGTCCAAGTGGTTCCGCCGCTTCCTGAATTGGAACCTGAGCCGCAAGTGGGTGTCTCTCTTGCTCGGTCTGATCATTCTGGTCGGTTCCATCGCTGTCTATATCAACATGCCGAAGGGGGCGCTCGACGCTTCCGACGCTAGTCATATCTCGGTCGAATTGAAATATCCAAATAACACACCAGTGCCTGAAGTGCTGACCGAGGGCAAAAAGCTCGAACAGGTGATGATGGAACAGCCCGAAGCGAAGACAGTCATCATGCAGTCCGGAAACAGTGCTGATATGGCCCAGTGGGGCAGTGTAAGCTCAACGACTGTGGTTAACTTCACGATTGTCATGAAGAAGGATGTCGATACCAACGCCTTTGTGAACAGGGTTCGCGGACTTCAAGACCAATATCCTGGAGCCGTGCTATCGGCGAACCCGACGAGCTTCATGGGCGGAGGCTCGACCAGTGAGTATATCGATATCACCGGGGACGATGTCTCAGATCTTACGGGAGTAGCGAACCAAGTACAGGATAAAGTAAAAGATATTGAGGGCATCCGCAAAATATCCAGCAACATGGAGGATACGAAGCCCGTCTTCTCATTCCGAGTTGATCCAGCTAAGGCCAACGCTCAGGAAATTACCATGCAGCTGGCTGCTGTGTTGAATCCGATACCGCTCGGACAGATGGAGCTGAACGGTTCACCAGCGAGTGTCGTACTGACTCCGCTCAGTGAACCGAAATCGCAGCAGGATCTGGAGAGCATCACGCTGATGACCGCCACAGGACCACAGCCGCTGTCCCAGCTAGCGAAGCTTGAAGTCCGCAACGAGCCAGCTACTCTGTATCGCAAGGAAGGCAAACCGTATGTACGTATCACTACGGAAGTCGATCCGAAGAAGGTATCCGAGATTGGGGCTTCTATTAAGAAGGAGACCGATGCCATTACACTTCCAGCAGGTGTGAATCTCTATGCCGGTGGTGCTTCCGTTGACCAGGCCGGAGATTTCAAGGACTTGGGCATGACTGCATTCATCTCCATTGGCCTTGTCTACCTGATCATGGTCATCACCTTCAAGACGCTACGTGCTCCGCTAGCAATCATGTTCTCCCTACCGCTTGCGGCAATCGGCGCCGTTGTTGGCCTGCTGATCTCTGGCGTGACGCCGGACTTCACCGCCATATTCGGAGCGCTGATGCTAATCGGCATTGTCGTCACGAACGCGATCGTGCTGATTGATCGCGTCAAACATAACGAGGCGCATATGACGATCCGAGAAGCGTTGCTTGAAGCGGCAAGTACGCGGATGCGGCCGATCCTGATGACGGCCATCGCAACCATTTGCGCTATGCTGCCGCTCCTGTTCGGACACTCTGAGCAAGGCAGCATCGTCTCTCAAAGCTTGGCGATCGTAGTAGTTGGCGGCCTAACCGCTGCTACAGCACTTACGCTGGTCATCGTACCGGTGGTGTATGAGCTGTTCTTCTTCCGCCGCTCTGCCAAGCAGCGTAGACAGGCGCTGAAGAAGGCGGCGTAAACAGCCCGCGTAATAATTGCATACGAAAAGGAGCGACCTTCCGCATAACGGAGGTAATCGCTCCTTTTTTGATATTTTACATAAGGTATGCATTTCTAATTCATCATTAGTACTGTGGCTGCAAGCTCAATAGTAGAATGCCATGCGGGGGCACGATATAGGTCTGCTCCAGATGCTCTGGCGAATCCAGCCATCTGATTTGCATTTGTGGACCACTTCTATGCTGCAGGTATTGCAACTCCTCCTCTGTCGGGTAGGTCGGTGCCCCTAATCGAATCCACTCATCAAAGACCGAGCCGTGCTCGCGATCCAGTCGGTAGCTGGTTATTTTATAGCGGCGCTCCTGATCATTTAGCTTGAGGTGGAATGCTCGGTTTCCTTTTTCCTCAAAAATGGTGTACCGGCTTGTCTCCGTCAATCCCGACCAGTCCCCGCTAGCGAATAGCTGATCCACATGGGTGTAGTTATACATCAGAATTTGCAGGCTTCCATCCCGGCCTCCCGTAACGATATAACCATCGCCATGGGATAGAATCCGATCCCCCAGCTTAGCCAGTAGCTCAAAAGCGAAATAACCTGGCTTCTTCAGCCCGTTACGATTGATGAGACCAAATCCGCCATAAAAAATCGAAGAAGGCACTCGGCTCTCCTCAAATACGTCGGTAAACGACCAGAAAGCCAGCGAACCTAATGTACCTAACGTCTGCAGCGCATGATGAATCACAAACGAGCCCATAAACATCGTATCGTGGATCAAATTGCGGTCGTAGAGAGAGAAGTTCCACTCCGTCATATGAAGCTCCAGTTCCGGCATCGCCGTCCCCTCCAGCTTCGATCTCAGGCGCTCCACGCTGTCCAAATAGAACGTTGGTGGCATGATCGTCGTTAGCTTGGACGTCTCCTCCTTTAGATGGGGATACTCCGAATAGACGTGGAATGAGAAAAAGTCGACCGGGGCTTGTCTACTGTTACAATAGTCAATGAATTCCTCAGCCCAATTGTCATTCCAGAGAGAGCCGTAGCCCATAGCCGGACCGCCTACGCGGAGCCGTGGGGAGATGGACTTTATCGTGCTTGCCGTCTCGACATAGAACTCGAAATATTCCTGCTTCGAGCCTGCCCAACATACCCCGGAGAGATCGGGCTCATTCCACACTTCGAAGTACCACGTAGATACTTCCTCCATTCCATAACGGTTCAGACAGTGGCGCACGAATTCACGGACAAGGTCGTTCCACTTCTTCTGGTCCCGTGGCGGAGCGATATGACCCTTCCAGAGAAAAATAGTCTCCTTCGAGCGAGCCAGCGCCGACGGCATGAAGCTTAGAGCCACATAGGGACGAACCCCCGCTTGAAGCAGGAAATCGTACAACTTGTCTACATAAGCCCAGTTATAGATCGGCTCACCATCCTCCGTCTCCGTATACACCATCATCTCATCATTAAAAATGCCGTGGAAACGGATATGCGAGAACCCGAGTCTGCCCTGAAGCTCCAGAAATTGCGCCTGCCAGTCGGCACGCAAACCCTCCACCGCCCTTCCCGCGGTAGTAAGCCAGTTCCAATGCTTCTTGAACGGAGTGCCCCCTGCTTGTTCGTTAACATGAATCTCCAAATGATCGGATATGACACTAGATACGGAGGATATGGCTGTCGACTCCTGGGACGGCTCCAAATACCGGTAGAGGGATTCCATCGCTTGGATCGTATCAACCTCATAGTAATCGGCACTCGGTGATTCCTCGTAGGTTAGTGGTTTCCGAGCAGGGTCAACTGGCTTTGCTGTTGTAATAACCTCACGGAAAGATCCGGGAGTTGAGTCGTATTTCTCTTTAAAATATTTATTGAACAGCTTGACGTTGGCGAAGCCACAATCGAGCGCAATCTGAGTTACGCTGTGATTGGTGTTCATCAACGCATCGACCGCCTTCTCCAATCGGACTGAGGTCAGATATTTCTGGAATGGAATACCGATCTTATCACTGAAGAAATGAGAGAAATAATGCAGACTCAGATGCTCCTGATCGGCAATCGTTTGCAGCGTAATCTTCTGACTATAATTGCGGTCGATAAATTGCAGGACGCGGTTCAGCCGCTGATAATCGTAGTCCTTAACATTCTTCTGCTTCTCCTCGGTCATCACCATGGAGAAATAACGCATCAGATGCCCGGCCAACGTATATAGAAGACCCATCGAATAATTCCGACTACCCTGTGTCTTCTTGCTCGATTCCCAGGCCATCTGGGCCAGATAGTGGCGGATGCGGTCATACATCTCCTGATTCTTCGGTGTCTGATACAGAGAATTGCAGGCCACCACTCGCTGCTCATCTAGCAGCTCTGGGTTAAATTGCAGCGTAAGCAGGACATTATCTTGATTCTTACGCTCAATCTGATGCACAGACATACTATTTACAACGATAATATCCTCTTGACTCAGTTCATAACTCCGCTGATCGACATGGATCGTAATCCCGCCCTGCAGGACATAGATAATCTCAACTTCCTTATGCCAATGAAAAGGGACGTACGCCACACTGTTCACGAACAGCCTGATCGGCAGATCCTCTTGATAGTCGATAAATTCGTAAAGATAACTCATTGGCAAGGACTCCTTTTCTGAAATATATGATTCCCTAGAATTGCTGCAAAATGAACGATGAATAATTCTTATTCTTGAAATTCAAGGTTATTTTATTCGCGGGAGCCATCTATATAAATTGAACTAATAATAGTATGGAGGAAGGCAGCCGGGTGAAATGTTCTTTCGATCGCTGTTGTTCGTGGATTTCTTTGATTAACCAAATTCAAGCAAGGTAGAAATCCCCTCACAAAGGCGAACGCTCCGCTTCTCCAGAATCATTTCACCAAGGTTCAATATTAAAAATGCTTTCCTTTGAATATTGAACCCTTTTGCCTACTGCCGGCTCTTTTGTCTAGTTCAATTTATATACCTAAAGTATATCTCTAATCTTATTCAGATTTCGAATCTCAATATATACAAAAAAAGGACGAAGTGAGACAATGGATAGCGGCAATTTTATCTATGTACGTTCGGGGGAAAATAAAGAATTATGGGTTTTGACATCACGGCAGCAATCATCATTTTTATCATAACGCTTACCTTGGTCATTTGGCAGCCAAGGGGCTTGAACATCGGCTGGTCTGCCTGCGGCGGCGCAGTGTTGGCTTTGTTAGCTGGTGTCGTCGGATTCGGCGACGTATGGGAAGTCGTCCAGATTACCTGGAACGCCACCTTAACCTTCGTTGCGATTATTGTTATCTCACTCATTCTGGACGAGATCGGCTTGTTCGAATGGGCCGCTCTACATATGGCCAGAGCCGCAAAAAGCCACGGCATTCGGATGTTCGTCTATGTGAGCTTACTAGGGGCGGTTGTCTCGGCCTTTTTTGCCAATGATGGTGCCGCCTTGATCTTGACGCCAATCGTGCTGGCGATGGTTCGCCATCTTAATTTTGAGGAGAAGATGATCTTCCCCTTCATCATAGCGAGCGGGTTCATTGCGGATACGACCTCGCTTCCCTTCATTGTCAGCAATCTAGTGAACATCGTCTCCGCCGATTATTTTCAAATTGGATTTGTGCAGTATGCCGCTAGAATGATCATTCCTAACCTATTCTCGCTCGCGGCAACGATCATCGTGCTGTTGATCTATTTCCGTAAGAGCATACCTCGGGAGTATGACGCATCCAAGCTGAAGCAACCCGCTGAGGCCATCAAGGTCCCGCGTATGTTCCGTATCTCCTGGTACGTTATCGCGATTCTGCTAATCGGCTATTTAGTCAGCCAATTCATCCATATCCCGGTGTCCATCATCGCTGACGCAGTCGCGCTATTCTTCTGGTGGATGACCCGAAAGAGCCAAGCTGTCGATACAAAGGCCGTCATTCAGGGCGCACCTTGGAACATCGTCGTCTTCTCCATCGGTATGTATGTTGTCGTCTACGGCCTCGGAAATGCCGGGCTGACCGAAGTGTTAGCCACTGTGATTCAGGCTGCCGCAGATCAGGGACTGTTCGTATCTACCTTGGCTATGGGGTACATCTCAGCTTTTCTATCGTCCATCATGAATAACCTGCCAGCCGTCATGACCGGCGTCTTGGGTATCGCAGAGACCAGCACCTCCGGTGTGCTTCGCGAGTCTCTAATCTACGCCAACGTCATCGGCGCCGACCTTGGGCCAAAGATCACCCCAATCGGTTCTCTGGCAACCCTGGTCTGGCTGCATGTCCTCTCGAAAAAAGGCGTTCGTATTTCGTGGGGGACCTATTTTAAGACAGGGATTGTGTTGACCATTCCGATACTGTTCGTGACGTTGTTGGGGTTGTATTTGACGTTGGTGATTTTATAGGGTGGGTTCCATCAAGTAAGGGTTACAATATTAATTCCATTTGGCGGTCATAAGGCTCATATTCTGCAAGCTTCTTGTTGATTTCCTCAGCATCTACACAACCGACCTTCTTATAAAAATGCTGGGATTCTTCCGAAGAATGCGTAGAAATATATAGCTTCTTGGCCCCCAATTGTCTGGCCTTCTCTGAACACAATGCAAAAAGCTCTCTACCCATTCCTTTATTCCTATATTCATAAGAAACATGTATTTGCATAAGCTGCAGATATTGATTTTCACTTCCAAAAAAGTCCGTCGGCATACTTGCAAATGCAATTACTTCATTATTATTGTTGAATACACCCCAAACAAAGCCACCGGATTCAAGGCAGTTTGTGAAATCAACATCAACAATTTCTTGTTTCAAGCTATCCTCCCATTGTTCAGTAAAGGATATATTTTTGAGGATCCATTCCCCGTTCTCCATTCGCCAACAGCGCTGGACTTCTTGATAGCGGTTGAATGAGTTCAACAAATCAGGATGTAGATCCTCGAGCGTTAATTCTCTTATTATGAAATCGTTCATTCTTTTGATCCCCTCTCATATGATCTATAAGTGAATGATATTTTTATTATTTTCGCCTGTTGTGGAAAAAGGTTTGATTAAATTTTTTAATTTAGCAGTACCCACCTTATGATTAGTCACCCCGTTTACTTCATATATAATTTCAATATTAATTTCATCATCAGTTCGAACTTTTACACCTTTAATTAAATTTCCAAAGGTATAGTGTATCTTTCCCTCGAATGCATCGGGTAAAGTAAATGGATCATCCGCTTGATTATTCGACAAAATCATTTTTTCATCAATAGATATACTGTAAGCAACACTTGAAAACCGTTTATTTTCCCCAATTTTTTCTAAATAATGATCAGAAACATACACAGAGCTTGAGGCTGGATAAACTACAAATTCGATGTCCTTTATTTGAAAGTCAGTTGTTACAATAGTAAAGCTATAGACTTTCGGATCTTGACGAAGTAGAAATTGTTGATACGAAAGAATAATAATAGCCGTAATTAGAATAAGACATAATGATGTTAAAGCTAAGTTTTTTCTAAACATAGTGTCTCTCCTTTTAATTGCATCTACATGGAATTAATAGGGAGACATATAAATGTCTCCCACTGAATTTTATCTATTTCTTAATTACTCAATATGGAAGCTTAGAATCCACGTACAATTTTCCTCTTATTGCAGCGAGCCAAAGAGAACAAGTGGTTCCAATAGAAGTATTAATTCCATTTCCTTCCCATGAAAGATTAAGATCAGTTTTTGCAAACCAGTAGGCACGAGCCAAAGCGGATCTTGATTTTTCTAAGTCCTCCATTTCTCTTACTATTTCTGTAGAAGGGGTACCAGTAACTCCAAACCCCGAAGCGTTTGGACCATATAATCTAAAGATTTTTGATTTATATCCATTCCCTTCGAAAGTCAAGAGGAAGTCTGCGTATACATAGGCACTTGCTGCCCCTACGATTTTTTCGCATTTGAAATCCCAATATGTAGTTCCATATTGATCTGTTGAGCTTCCAAACGGTTGTATCACTCCAGGATCCTTACTTGTTGTTCCAACCTCCGTACCGACATAGATGAAAGAACCATCAGGAAAACGATAATATTTATCCTGATCACCTAATTGAGGATCAAATACAAAAAAGTCATCAGGTATTTGTTGTTGCAATTCGTGTTTATACGCATCCCATAATTCATTATTTTTAACTTTTTCCTTAAGCAGAACTTGTTTTTCTTGTGGTACAAGATTGTCTGCAAAAAATTGATCTAAGTCAATACCTTGCACTCCATTTACATCAGTAGATTGAACATCGCTAGCACTAACAACACCTAAAGACGTAAACAACAACACAATAGACAATAAAAAGACTGCACTTCTTTTAAACGCTTTCATTATACTACCTCCTGTATTGTATTTTTGTACTAGTACGTGAAAATAATAACAAAGTATAAGGGTGTTACATATTAAAAAAGTCGCAATTTGCCAAAAAAGAAAGACCGATGGGAAATTTATGATATCGGCAAACCTACCACTTATTAAGAATAGTGGCTAAAATCTAATAAAGAAAATACCACAGGCCCTATATTACAAAAAATTATCGAACTGATTTCATAGAATGGACAGCGCGTTTTAGTGCTGTCCATTTCAAATTTCGAAGAACAAATTCGTCCACCCAGACGATTAAAGACAACCTCCACTTATCCCCAGTTTTATACACACCTTATCCACAATGTACGAAAATCATAATTTCCTAAACAATAAAAAACTGTCGGCACTATTAAATGCCGACAGCCTGACTCCACTCCTAGGAATGGGATTTTGATGTTCTGATGTCTGATGTACTTCTTACTGCGGGTTAGTCGTCCAAATGCCTGCGGTTTTGACAAACACACGTGGTGGCAATTTCAAGGTCGCCAAAGCCAATTCAGCAACATCCTCCGGTTGCATCATCCGATCTTCATCCCCGATTTTTAATCCAGCATTAACTGCTAAGTCCGTAGCAACAGTACTAGGCGTTAGAGCAACTACCCGAATGTTCGACTTGCGAACTTCCTGTAACAGAGATTCAGTTAAGCCGAGAACGCCGAACTTAGACGCGCAATAAGCGGAACCTGTAGCAAAGCCACGTTCCCCAGCGGTGGAAGCAACGTTAATGATATCCCCACTATTTTGATTCAGCATGAACGGAAGTGCAGCACGGGTTACATAATATGTCCCCATTAAGTTCACCTGAATAATTTGTTCCCATGTACTTGTTTCCATGTCCATAAGAGTGCCAAACTGAGCGATGCCCGCATTATTGATCAGAATATCAACGGAACCAAGTTCCTCTTGGAGCTTCAGGACAGCAGCCTCAGCTTCTTGCTGATTAGAAATATCCGCTGTCGCAATAAATACCTTAACAGAATGCTCATCCTGCAAAGAATTTTGCAATGATTCGAGATCAGCTGCTGTGCGTGCAATTAGTCCGAGATTAACGCCTTCCTTCGCCAAAGCAATTGCGATTGATTTTCCGATCCCTTTTCCTGCTCCAGTAATGATGGCAGTTTTATTAGTAAGTTCCATCTCTAATTTCCTCCATATCGAATATCTAATATATAGTTTACCTATTTATTTTATATTATATGTGGGAGAATAGTAAGGGCGGGGGTAGTATGCAATATTAGCGGTTTATCGTCTTGTTTATGTTATTTCTGTAAAAGATATTTTTTGAGTAACCTTTCGCCAACGCGCTGGACCTCTTGATAGCGGTTGAATGACTGCAACAAATCGGGATTTAAGTCCTCAAGCGTTAATTCTCTCATCAGGGAATCGTCCACCTTTTAATCTCCTCTCAGAAGCACTTTTATATTATTTGTGTCCGATGTATATTTCTTACATATGTTCAATAATAGCTTATTTCAAACTAAAAGGCTGTCAACATTGAGGTTTTCTTGTCCTGTCGAGTCTATTTTGAACCCCACTCATAAGAATATTTATTGGGGCATATTTCCTTCAGATAAGTATTGCGGTAACCAACCTAAACG
Source organism: Paenibacillus sp. (assembly GCA_036498705.1). GTDB lineage: Bacteria > Bacillota > Bacilli > Paenibacillales > Paenibacillaceae > Fontibacillus. The sequence continues at coordinate 65 of DASYFA010000317.1, read as the reverse complement.
ATGTTTAATAAGAGGGATTTTTCTGATACACGGAAGATTTTAGGTTTTCGCATCCCTGATCTTTA
>DASYFA010000316.1:0-10990 GCA_036498705.1 Paenibacillus sp. | reverse complement strand
ACCGTTGTAAATACTTGAATCGTACCTTCCTCGGTCAGCTGGTCGATCCCTTTCTGATATTGCTTATGCTTCAGCGCATTCTTTACAGTAACCTTGGCGAATATCTCAGGTGAGAAGGTTGGCATTTCGTCAAAGACAACGCCGCCCCCCTGGCTTAACGAATCCCCGATACGGAAAATGCCCGGATCGAACAATCCGATAATGTCTCCCGGATAAGCCTCGCTCACAATATCCCGATCCTGAGCCAGGAATTGCTGCGGCTGAGATAGCTTAATGTCCTTACCGGTTCTCATTTGCTTCACCGACATACCGCGTTCGAATTTGCCGGATACAATACGCAAGAAGGCAATCCGGTCACGGTGAGCCGGGTTCATGTTCGCCTGAATCTTGAACACGTAGCCCGAGAACTTCTCGTTCGTAGGCTCAATTGGCCCTTCTGTGCTGCGGCGTGGCTCAGGCTTAGGAGCAAGCTGCAGGAAGTTCTCCAGGAAGGTCTGTACCCCGAAGTTATTCACCGCACTACCGAAGAATAACGGAGTAAGCTGTCCATTCTTTACCTTCTCCAGATCAAATGGGTCCCCGGCCACATCAAGTAGCTCTACATCCTGACATAGCTGATCATGCAAATATTCTCCAGCCATCTCACGGATGATTGGATCATTGTAGTCTTCAACCTTCTTCACTTCAATTTGGTCGTGATCGTCTCCTTGGAACAGCTCTACCTGATTCATCATGCGGTCATAAACACCGCACAGTTCGCGCCCAGAACCGATCGGCCAGTTCATCGGAACAGAACGAATGCCCAGTACCTGTTCAATTTCCTCCATCAGATCAAACGGGCTACGCCCTTCACGGTCCAGCTTATTGATGAATGTAAAGATCGGGATGCCCCGCTTGGCACAGACCTGGAACAGCTTGATCGTCTGCGCCTCGACCCCTTTGGCCACGTCGATCAACATGACGGCTGCGTCAGCAGCGGTCAATGTACGATACGTATCCTCACTGAAATCCTGGTGACCCGGAGTATCCAAAATATTAATCCGATGTCCTTTATAATCAAATTGCATCACGGAAGAGGTTACAGAAATCCCCCGCTGCTTCTCAATCTCCATCCAGTCACTCGTTGCATGCTTGCTGGCCTTACGAGCCTTAACCGAACCGGCTAAACGTATCGCTCCCCCGAATAGCAGCAATTTCTCGGTTAAAGTCGTCTTCCCGGCATCCGGGTGGGAAATGATTGCAAACGTTCTGCGTTTATCCACTTCCTGCTGCAGCTCTTGCTCCAATGCTTTGCTCATTCTCACTTTCCTCTCGCTTCACAAATTCATGCCTTTTATTTTAACATATTTTCTGAATCAAGTACGCATATTACTTCACGGCACTCGGCAAAAAAAGACGCACCAAACTGATTTCCGTTTGGCGCGACTCTCTACACTACTTATTATCGTTAAATCCAGTATCGGATATACTTACTGCTTGATCCAAATTACATCGTCCTCTTCTTGTCCGTTCACCGGCCACCAGTGGAATCCATCAAGGCCGAGCAACTCATCAGCTTGCTCAGGACCCCATGATCCTGCAGGATACATGTGGATGTCAGATGGGTTCTTAGCCCAAGCTGAAGCGATACGATCCACGAAGGACCAAGCTGCAGCCACTTCATCCCAACGAGTGAAGTAAGTGGAATCACCATTAGCCGCATCATAAATGAGACGTTCATAAGCTTCCGGTGAGTTAATGCCTACCTGGCAGCTCTGGCAGAATTCCATTGCGAACGGTTCAATCTTCGATTCCGATCCCGGCTTCTTGGCATTGATCTTGATATAAATCCCTTCCATCGGATTGACACGAATGACAAGCAGATTCGGTTCAAGATTATGCTTCTGACCCAGATATACATTCGTCGGCATTTGTTTGAATTCTACCACGACTTCAGTAGTCTTTACTGGCAGACGCTTACCGGTACGAATATAGAACGGTACCCCGGCCCAGCGGAAGTTATCTACAAATACCTTAGCGGCAAAATAAGTTTCCGTGTTGGAATCCGGATCTACCTTATCTTCTTGGCGATAGCCCGGCAACTCTTTGCCACGGCTCTCTCCCGCTTTATACTGGCCACGAACGACGTGAGCTTTCACATCTTCCTCGGACTCATACGGACGCAGTGAGCGAAGTACCTTAACCTTTTCATCGCGGATGTCCTCCGGATATAGACGGCTAGGCGCCTCCATGGCAATCATCGTCAGCATCTGCAACATATGGTTCTGACCCATGTCGCGTAATGCTCCCGCATGATCATAGTAGCCACCACGTTCTTCAACGCCGACTGTCTCGCTTAGCGTAATCTGCACGTTGGCAATATGCTTATTATTCCATAAAGGTTCGAAGAAGGAATTCCCGAAGCGAATAACTTCGATATTCTGAACCATCTCTTTACCGAGATAGTGGTCAATCCGGAAAATCTCCTCTTCCTTGAACACTTGGCTTAATTCTTCATTTAACTTCTGAGCAGAGCTCAGATCGTAACCGAACGGCTTCTCAATCACCAGACGATGCCAGCCTTCGCTGGCAAGCATGCCGCCCTTCTTAAGATTAAAGGACACGCTGCCGAACAATTCAGGAGCCAGCGCAAGATAGAACAAGCGGTTACCTGGTATATTGAAGCGATCTTCTACGGATTCGGTCAAATCCCGTAATTCATGGTACCCATCAATATTGTGGATATCCAGCGATTTATAAGAGAAATGCTCCGCAAATTTCGCCCAAGTCTCACGATCATTGTCTTTGACTTTATAGCGGCAAAATTCTTGAATGGATTGGTATAGATCGTCCCGGAACTCATCATGAGTGCGCGGTCTCCGTGCAACGCCGATAACTGCAAAATCCTCAGCCAGCTTCCCTTCGCGATATAGCGAATAGATAGCAGGAAAGAGCTTACGACGCGCCAAGTCCCCAGTTGCACCAAAAATAAAAAATACCGCTCCCGGTGTCTGAAGTGATTCTAGATTTTGATTTTCAGTCATGGCTCCTCATTTCTTTCTATATATTATAGTGTATGTTTATTCAATTCCTATCAATACCATCACCTTACAAGGGCATCACTAGGTAGTGATGTAATTTTAGCACATTAACGCGAGGGTTGCATCATATTCATATCGAAAATCGTTAGCTTTCATGAAAATTCATCTAATATTAATCTAACATTAATTTTAAGTTCATCTTGTGCATCATGATTAGTATTCTACCGTAAGCAGTGGGGATCCGATGGAGATTTCCCGCCCGCCAGTTTCTTCATTATAATGAACCGCCATTTGCAGTGCGATTTCATGATCTCCGCTCTGAACGGATATTGGAAGTCCACCAACTTCATAGGATCGGCTTATTGTCTGCGAATCTTCATCAACATACTCTTCAGCGCTATGAAGCCCCAATTCCGATCCTGTCTGCTCTTCGATCTTATTCAATAGCTTCTGAATTGACGCACTAGAATATTCGGGCGACTGGGCCTCCATCTCTAACTCTTTGGAAAGACCTAATACTACAGAACCCTGCAGAGCTACATTCCAGTTCACGTCAACTCCCTCATCCTGAAGCGAATGACCGTAAGTGGTCTGTAATTCACTGAAAAGATCAGCATTCACACGGGCATCCCCATCCATGAGTAAGATGACATAATAGGAGGTTCCCCCTTCTTCGGGCATAACGGATAATTTGGAGTAGACGCCTCCGTTAGAACCAAGCGCGTTATATACGCGATGCCCCTGAACTTCATTCTCTATCGGGGTAGACAAGCCAAGCCTTGAAGCTAGAACATAAGCAGCTTCGCTAGGCTCGAGCAGCGAATTCCAGGTCCCCTGCCATTTCACAGTAGCACGAAGCGATCCTTCCGATGAACGCTCTGCCAGTGCAAGTACGCTCTTCCATTGTTTATCCGTTGCATCTACTTTATTCATCTTATTCCCATCCAGTGCTGAGAAGCCAACGATCATAATAATAAGTGCGAGACCGATCATACTATAACTACAACGCTTCAATGAATTAAGCCATACTCGTTCTTTTCCCGGCATTCTAAGCCCCCCGAATCTGAGAATCTAGTAATCTATGAAATTAGGATTCCCTTCCCGGCAGCTATTTATACTTAATTTCACCCCCATCGATCTACCGATCCAACAAATTGAAAATAAAAAAAACGCCTAATGGCGTTTTCTCAGAACTAATTGAAAATTAATGTTATTCTGCAAGCCCATTCTTGTAAGCATAGATTGCCGCCTGAGTACGGTCATCTACACCAAGCTTAGCTAAGATATTCGTGACATGGAATTTAACCGTCTTCACGCCAATGATCAGATCATCAGCAATTTCCTGGTTGGACTTTCCTTGTGCCAGCAGCCGGAGCACGTCCATCTCCCGGTCAGTAAGCTCCTCATGGGCTGGCGTCTCCGCCTTCGGCTGTCTAAGCCGGTTCATCATCTTAGAGGCCACCTGTGACTCCAGCACAGATTGCCCTCTGGCAGCTGCACGAATCGCTTCGGCAATCTCGGAAGCACGGGACGTCTTAAGCAGATAGCTGAATGCTCCCGCTTCAATGACAGGGTACATCTTCTCATCGTCCAGATAACTCGTCAGCACAATAACTTTGCAGTCTGGATACAATTTCAGCAACTGTCTCGTCGCTTCAATACCATCCATCCCCTCCATGACCAGATCCATCAGGACTACATCGGGTTTATATTCCTGGGCAAGACGAATTCCTTCCTCACCACTGCTTGCTTCTCCGACGACCTCGATTCCATCCTCGGTTCCGAGTACAGCAGCCAGACCAATCCGCACCATTTCATGATCATCAACTAGCAGTACTTTAATATCCCTTTCAGTATCCATTTCATTCTCCATGACATGTATCCTCCCCGTTCTCTTCGTTCATTAACGGTATTGTGATTTCTATACGAGTACCTTTACCGGGAGCGGTAATAATCTGGATTGAACCTCCGACCTCAAGAACTCGCTCCTGCATCGTCGACAAACCATAGGAGGCTTGCTTCCTCTCATCTAGCTGGAATCCCATCCCATTATCACGCAGAGTTACCTTGACAGCATCACCCCGCCGATGAATACGAATCTCCATCTTATCAGCCTTGGCATGACGCATCGTATTCGACATCGCCTCTTGAATAATGCGGAACAGATGATTCTCAATCCCTTTCCCGAGATTAAGTCCTTCATCCATTTCTAGCATCATCTCGATTGGTACCTTTGCTTTCAACTCGCTAACGAGCTCCAGCAAGCCTTGGGATAACTGCTTGCCCTCCAAATAGACCGGACGCAAATGCAGCAGCAGTGCCCTCATCTCGGACTGGGCTACTGAGGCCATCTCCTCAATCAGCTCCACCTGCCGCCGTGCTTTCTCAAAATCCTTGTCCATGGTCCGACCTACCGCCGTAGCGGTCATCGATATAGCGAATAATTGCTGAGAAACAGCGTCATGAAGCTCACGAGCAAGGCGCTGCCGTTCCTCGACAATCGCTGATACGCGGGCTTGCTCAGCAAGCTGCGCATTATGAGTCGAGAGACGCTGCAAGGAAGATACCTGCTCTTCCCAACGCTTGCCAATTCGCACAAGTTGCTCGCCCAGCTGTCCAATTTCATCTTCACCCAACTCCGGAACCGTTCCAGTCTGGTTCCCCTTCTCCCATTGCAACAACGCATCGCGCATCGAATCTACTTTTTTCTTATATTTGTAGCCTTGCCAGAAACCATAAACCGAACCGAGACTGATCAGTAGCGTCAGCAGGGTCAACCCTGCCATAATACCTTTCTGCCAAGAATCGATCAGTTGAAAATAACCGTATGTATATAGAACGTATAGAATAACCGCCAATAGAATAAAACAGAAGAGGATCCCTCCCCGCATACTGCGAGAGACCATGCTGACAGGCTTCTTTCTCTTCATGTGGTGCAGATCCTCCTCTTGTAACTAGTATAAGTACGTGTTCCGAAAGGCGAGTGGACTTTTTGAATAATAACCTCTTTAAGATAACCGTATATCAATATCTCCTACAACATAGGAGATCATTATTTTCACTTTTTGCTCACAGGTATCATAGTTCGGCGATCTCCAGTTCACCCGATTCAATATGCCTGTTCGACGTTCTTGCCCCAATTCGATTTGCCCGAAGAGTACAAAGGCTTCAATCTCAATTCCATAACCCTCGAATAAGCTCATATCAATGTCACCGACGATCCCCTGGAACATCAATACATGATGAGGACCTTCCATGATCGCTAGTGACAGATCAATATCCAATTCACCTAGAATATGCCACATGCTCGTATTCTGCAGTACCCAGGGATCGCGATTCCAATGGACGGAAGAAGTGATATTTTGCCTTTGAGTATAGCTGCCATGTGGTTGGACTTTGCGAACCTTTGCATAATAAAAACCAAGTGAGATCATCAGAATGGCTACGACCAGCATGAAATTGTTCAGAAGGATCAAACCTACACCAACGGCAAGCAGAATATATCCTGTCTTTACGTCCTCTCCTTGGCGAACCTTATATATGCCATAACCCAATAAGAAGAGCGCAACAATGGTAAAGAAGCTAAGCCCTTTCCCGAATATCATCATAACGCCGAGAGCAATCAATCCTGTGGCCAAGAGTCTTTTTCGCTTATCCATGTCGCACCTCCTGCCCGTTCTAAGAGTTGGAAAAGCCATATCGGTATATTCTACCGTATGGCTTCACCACGTCTAGCATAACATATTGTCCATGAGACTTGTAGATATTATTCTGCGCTCTCTTCACCCGCTGGGGTTGTATTAAGCTTAGCTTTCAAGGCTTCTAATTGTGCGTCTACCTTCAGTTGTTTTTCAGCATCTGCTGGGTTTACATAAGTCGAAGAAGGGTCTCTGCGGTATACCACGCCTGCTACCTCAGCTTCTGCTTCCATTTGCATGATCTTCTCTTCCATGCGTTGGAAACCAACCGATGCGCTGCCGTTGTCGATGGAATGTAGGCTGCTAGCTTGCGACATTTGCTTTCTCGCCTTAGCCATTTGTGCACGGCTTACGAGTTCATTGCGTTTGTTACGAAGCTTGTAGAATTCATCCTTCATTTCATGAAGCTGTTCCTTCAATTCAGCAGCATGAGCTTCGGAGCTGGCATGCAATTGGCTGAACTCAGCTTGCTTCTGATCATAGTGAAGCTTCTCTTCCAGCAATCTGCGAGCAACTTCCTCTTGGCCATTCTTCAGAGCAACTTCGGCTTGAGCTTCTCTTTGTGCAGAGATGCGTACAGCCTCCTCCAAGCGCTGCTTCATTCTGCGCTCATCCGCCATTTGCTTGGCTACTGTAACCTCAGCATCGCGGATTTCCTTCTCCATGTCACGCAAGTACTGATTCAGCATGACAATTGGATCTTCCACCTTATCGAGCATATCGTTAACAGATGCCTTTGTAATATCCTTAATTCTTTTGAAAACTCCCATTTTATTATTCTCCCTTCTCGTAATTGGAGACCTTCTTGCGAAGCTCCTCGAGTTCTTTTTTCATTGCTTTCATCTCAATGTCTTCCATCATGGAGTCCAGATCCGAATTCCCACGGTTAGCCGAGTTAACTCCTGAACTACCGAATTGTCCTGACTGACCGTTATAGAAATTGCCTCCATATGATCGGCCATTCCCGCCAAAGTTGCTTCCACATCCTCCAGGGCTGCCTGGTGCTCCTCCGCCTGGGCCGCCGAAGCCGCCGTTTCCACCGTTACCGTACCCCCCGCTATTTTGCCACCCGCCGTTAAAATACGGATCACGGGGAATATATGGTTCTTTGGATATGACTAGAGAAGCAATCAGATAGATCATGATCGTCGTCCCGCCCGTAAAGAATACACTGAAGATCATTACTACTCTAAGTAATGCAGGACTTATTCCGAATTTCTCACCTAATCCGCCAAGCAGACCGGTGAACCATCTGTCACGTCTTGAGCGGTACAATCTATCCATAAGCTCACTCCTCTCCCTTGCCTTGCAGCTTCTGCTTCAGACGAGAGAGCTCATCATCCAGCGTAGAGTTCGTTTGGCTTACGAAATCCTGTCCTGTCTTGCGAAGTTCGCGAAGGCTGCGGGCTTCCCATTCCATATCGGATACCCGATCCTCCAGACGATTGAACATCTTGGGAACATCCTGTGCTCCGAAGCCATTCATCCGCTGATTCATGCGCTGCTGCAAGCGAAGTGTTTCCATTCTTGCGAAATAATATTGTCTCTTACTATAGACTACCTGATATTCGGTCTTTAATTCATTCAATTGGCTCTCAAGATCCTGCAGCGATTGCCGGCTTTGTTCATAAAGATCGGCGTACTGAGCAATTTTCTCCTCATACAGCATCTTCTCCTGAAGCGCGAGCTTGGCTAGATGTTCTTCCTCCGCCTTGAGGGCAAGCAATGCCTGTTCTTCACGTTTATCGCGCATCACCTTGGCTTGATCAACCTGTTGCTTCAACTGCTTGGTATGGCCGGCATATTGGTAATGCAATTTCTCAGCCTCAGCAATCTCCTGGCGGGTCTCGATCAGGAACTGATCGATCAATCTTACAGGGTCCTGTGATTCCTCCAACCATTCATTCAAATTCGCTAATGTAATATCTCGCACTCTACGAAACACGCTCATGGCTTTCCTTCCCTCCTATACGATCGGTAGTTCGTTCGTAAGTAAATTCATTATCCACATCAATATCCGTGGTTCCCTCTAAGTAAGGAGACACCGTAGATGATAATACCGATACCAATTGCCGGTACGATCAACCAGGCTAATTTAGAGATCAAGGACAGGATCCCGAAGATCAGGACGATCCATCCAAAAAATGCATTTCCACGGCGGATTCCGTAATAGCCTAGTGCAACCATCGCAACTGCGAACAATATTCCGAACAAGCCGCCGAGTACAGTTCCCAGAAGCGGGGACAACTTGCCGAGCAGGATCAGAGCGCCCAGAGCAATTAGTATAACCGCAAGACCATTTGACCTGTTGGTTCTCATTCCATATTCACCGCCTTTCAATTTGATTAACCTTATGTCTATATTGTAGGTCGAATCAAGCTTCTTCAAAACGGACCGGGGACGGTTCTTTATACTGGACCTAAGTCGGGGATGCAATCAGACCTAAGAGAGATCGCTTTTGATCAGAAAACCGACCTTTTTGAACACACACTTAAAAACACACATCGTATATCGTAATTTAAAACCTTCTTATTTACTTTCGAGATTACTTATAATAAAATAAACAACGGTGCTATTTGCATCTTTAAATGATAACAACTCAATACGACAGTTAACGGAGGAGCCTGCCATGTTGCGGGCTCTTTTTGTCTTTTTCAATCCATTCCCTGGATAACATAGGCCCCGCATGGAAAACTAAGTGAGCTCCCTAGCTGTCACTACTTAGGAGGAAGACATGGAACATCAAGCGATATGGGCCATTGGTATATTTCTGCTCACCTATGCGCTCATCATTTCAGAGAAGATTCACCGTACCGTGATTGCTATGATCGGTGCCGCACTCATGCTCATTCTCGGTATCATTAATCAGGATATGGCTATTCATCACATCGATTTCAATACACTTGGACTATTGATCGGCATGATGATTATCGTTAATACGATGGCCGAGACAGGGCTCTTCAATTATATAGGTATCTGGACGGCCAAGAAGGCCAAGGGCAAACCTGTAATGATTCTATGCTTACTTATGATTATTACGGCGGTGGGATCTGCATTTCTTGACAATGTAACAACCATTATCCTGATGGTTCCAATCGCCTTTAGTATTACCCGCAAGCTCGAGATCAAGGCGTTCCCTTTTGTCTTCTCTATGATCATCGCTTCAAATATCGGCGGTACAGCGACCTTAATTGGCGATCCACCGAATATTATGATCGGTAGCGCCGCCAAGGATCTGACTTTTATTTCATTCATAACGAATCTCGCTCCGGTGGTTATCTTCATCTTAGCCGCCACGATTCCATTGATCACTATTATTTTCAAAAAAGGCATGACAACGTCTGAAGAGAATCAGAAGTCCATTATGAATATGAAGCTAGATGGTCTAATAACGGATTCCAAGCTGATGATTAAATCATTGATCATCCTAGGTATAACTTTATTAGGTTTCTTCTTACATCAAAGCTTCCATCTCGAATCGGCGACAGTTGCCTTAACTGGGGCTTTCCTTCTCCTTCTTCTAACCGGAGAGCAAGTCATGGAGAGAGCATTTAGTTCCGTGGAATGGCCAACAATCTTCTTCTTCATCGGGCTATTTGTCCTAGTTGGCGGACTTGTTGAGACGGGAACGATCAAGCTACTCGCGGAGCGGACCGTAGATTTGACCGGTGGAGATCCACTGCTCAGTTCAATGTTGATTCTATGGCTCAGCGCAATCGCATCGGCTTTTCTTGATAATATTCCTTTTGTGGCCACGATGATTCCGATGATTCAGGATATGGGCAACATGGGAATATCTAATCTCGAGCCATTATGGTGGAGTCTTTCACTTGGGGCATGTCTTGGGGGTAACGGCTCTTTAATCGGAGCAAGTGCTAACTTGATCGCAGCCGGAATGTCTGCCAAAGAACACGAGCCAATAAGCTTCATGAAGTTTTTAAAATACGGTTTTCCATTCATGCTGTTGTCTATTGTAATTTCCAGCGTTTATATCCTATTGAGGTATTTCTAACGACTCTTTTCTTTTGAGATATCAAGAATTTTATGCTATCTTTAAGGTATCTAGCTATCAAAAGGAGGGGCAGCTGTGACGACGAGAAATAGAAGATATGTCGCAATCATATTTCTAATTTGTCTCGCCTTGGTCATGTCTGCCTCTCTGATTCATTTTACTGGAGAAAAAGCCTTCTCGCAGGGTATACATCAAAAGAAGATCTACAAGCATATATTTAAGTCAGACCACCATACCCGTCATTTTGCAAGAGCTAATAC
>DASYFA010000315.1:0-3097 GCA_036498705.1 Paenibacillus sp. | reverse complement strand
AACGCCGCGACCATTATGCCTTCTACTCGGTTAACCGCAACATCGACGGCTTCGATACGGACCGCGAATCCTTTGTCGGCCTATACAATGGGCTTCATGAGCCGCAAGCCGTTATTGCAGGTAAATCGAACAACTCTGTAGCAAGTGGCTGGTCCCCAGTTGGCTCTCATCAAATCAAACTGACGCTGGCAGCAGGTGAAGAACAAAGTATGATCTTCGTTCTTGGCTATGTAGAAGTTCCTGAAGAAGAGAAATGGGAATCTCCAAGCGTTATTAACAAGAAGCCTGCAGAAGCCATGATCGCCCAATTCTCCACCGATGCCGCTGTGGACCAAGCGATGAATGATTTGGCTGCATACTGGGATGGACTACTCAGTAAGTATCAAATCGAGAGTAATGATGATAAGCTGAACCGCATGGTCAACATTTGGAACCCATATCAATGTATGGTCACATTCAATATGTCTCGATCTGCTTCTTACTTTGAATCCGGCATCGGCCGTGGCATGGGGTTCCGTGACTCCAACCAGGATTTACTCGGCTTCGTGCATCAAATCCCGGAGAGAGCAAGAGAACGGATTCTTGATATCGCGGCAACCCAGTTTGAAGATGGGAGTGCCTATCATCAATATCAACCATTGACCAAGAAAGGAAACAATGAGATCGGCAGCGGATTTAACGATGACCCGCTCTGGCTCATCTCGGGAACATCCGCCTATATTAAAGAGACCGGCGATTTCAGCATTCTCGATGAACAAGTACCGTTCGATTCCAATCCGGGTAATACGGCCACACTGTTCGAGCATTTGAAGCGCTCCTTCTATCATGTCGTGAACAATCTTGGACCTCACAAATTACCACTCATCGGCCGCGCGGACTGGAATGATTGCCTCAACCTGAACTGTTTTTCCAAGGAACCGGGCGAATCCTTCCAGACAACAGCCAATATTGAGGGTCGTATAGCAGAATCCGTCTTTATCGCCGGGCTGTTCGTATTCGTTGGCCCTGATTTTGTGGAATTATGTCTCAGCCGAGGACTGAATGCGGAAGCGACTGAGGCCGTCAAGCACATCGATACGATGCGTGCCTTTACGCTGGAGCATGGATTTGATGGCGATTGGTTCCTACGTGCCTATGATCATTACGGCGACAAAATTGGTAGCAAAGATAATGAGGAAGGGCAAATCTTCATTGAGCCGCAAGGCATGTGCGTCATGGCTAGAATTGGTGTTGAAGGTGGCCAAGCGGAGAAGGCTCTTCGTTCCGTGGAAGAGCGACTCGACACGAAATACGGTATCGTATTGCAGCAACCTCCTTATTCCAAGTACTACATCAATCTCGGGGAAATCTCGAGCTACCCTCCAGGGTACAAGGAGAACGCTGGTATTTTCTGTCACAACAATCCATGGATTATGATCGCAGAGACCGTGCTGGGTCATGGGGATCGGGCGTTTGATGTCTATTCCAAGATCGCTCCAGCATACCTAGAGGACATTAGTGACATTCATCGGACTGAGCCTTATGTCTATTCGCAAATGATCGCAGGCAAAGACGCCGTCCGTCACGGCGAAGCGAAGAACTCCTGGTTAACTGGTACGGCTGCCTGGAACTATGTGGCGATTACGCAAGCCATTCTTGGAATTCAGGCCGACTTCACTGGTCTGAAGATCGATCCTTGCATCCCCTCCGCCTGGGACAGCTTCAAGATCACTCGCGCATTCCGTGGCGACACTTATGAGATTGAGATCCTCAACCCTGAGCATGTATCCAAAGGTGTGAAGAGCATTTCTATAGACGGTCAGTCCATTGAAGGAAATGTCATCCCTCCTGCTGGAGATGGTGCTGTTCATAAAGTAACTGTCGTGATGGGCAGCTTGGCTGAATAACTGCATTTATATCTTGATCATCATCGATCGAATAGCAAAACCTGCATTTTGCAGGTTTTGCTTATTTTTTTCCTGGTTATTTAAGATCTTAGGATACGGACAGACTTCCCACAAATCATTTCCCATCAAATTTTAAATTTCTATTGAAGAGTGATAGTCCTTCTGCTATAATCTGAAATGAAATTTCATTATACAATATATTTTCGACATAATATTTCATAGTGAAATTTACTTACACAACAATGATCCTCATATCTTCTGCTTTCTCTCTTAGTTTGGATTGAACATCTATCACTATAGCAAGGGGGTGATCTCAGGCTTACAGTGCTCGGTTTCAGTCATCTGATCATTCGAAGGAGAGAGTTAATTGATCAATTATTCACGAATGAAAAGTAAGTTAGCCACGGTCATCATTCTTTTGCTGCTACTGAGTATGTGCACAAATATTTTTGTAAGCGCTTCACAAAATGAGTCGAAATATGCTTCAAGATCTCAAGCTCCCCTAGTCTTAACTGAAAGAACACCTTCCGCCCTAGATGAAACAGATCCTACCGATCACAACGGATCAGGTTCCATTCCCTCGGAATCCGACATAGATAGTTCTGATCCAGAGACAGAAACACCGGAGTCCCCTCCCCTACTCACTGAAACTAAAGACGCCGAAGATGAGGATGGGAACGAACTAGAACAACCACTAAAGGCCGACGTAAGAAACCTAGAAATCCATTCTCACCAACTCATGATGGAATCTGGAACCACTCAGCAGTTTGCTGTAAGTTTCTATGATGAGAACGATCAGGAAGTAACTGTAACTGAAGGATTAGAGTGGACAGCCGATCCGACCATCGGTCAGATTGACAGCAACGGTCTATTTACCGCGAATAGAATCATAGGCGAGGTTAAATATGGTTACGTGACGGCAAGCTACGGAGACCTGTCTGCACAAGCCCTCGTCTTAGTTGGGAAGGTCGCTGTCGTTATTGAGGAATTCGAATCCATGAATCGTAACGGAATCCCTGTACTGTCAACGGGCGTGATTAATAGTAACCCCTCCAAAGTCGAATTATCTAGCCGCCCCGATCCAGTTGTACATGGTGAGCATGCAGCGAAGTTTACATACGACATGTCAGGCACCACGGGGACTTCCGCCGCCTATGTCAACCTGCATAATCTGGCTACAGGAGAACTATATCGACCTTTGGAAGGATCAC
>DASYFA010000314.1:0-2616 GCA_036498705.1 Paenibacillus sp. | reverse complement strand
CCCTCCTACTCGATTTTTTGGACAGTATAATAAATAGGCAAATTTGTCCGATTTCGCTCATGTAAACGCTTGAATTCATTATTTTTTTGAATTCTTTGGATATTAAGGGGTTAGACAGTAGGATTCAAGTTGACATGTCATTAAAAATTATTTAATATGTCTTAGTACTAAAAGTGAGAGTTCCAAAAGTCAAGCTTTATTGAAAGATGGTTTTTTGAACTTCCGCTTGAAAAGTTTTTCTAATTTAATAAAACGGGTGATGACGATGTCTTACAGACCAAGTGTTCAGAACGTGTCCATAGCCGGGAGTAACGAGAAGGAAGGATTGTACGAATTTGCCGTGAAATTGGCTGATGGAACGCAGTGCAGAGTATTTTATCACCGTTTTCCAGAATGGCGCCTCACGAATGTCAATCGACTGCAAAAGACGCCATGTCCGGTATGTCGTAAGGACTACATTTGCAACTGCATGGAGGGCTTTAAGGAAGACTTCCATAGCCAGCTTGTAGGCGATCAAATGATCGAGAAGTTGCTGGCAGAATAAGCCTGGTGGAATAAAGAATACGGAGGAGCTCGATTCCTTCGTATTTTTTTTTAGCTCTAGAAAGCGTTCGAAAAAGACGTACAATGGAAGCATGAACATAGATGCTTATAATCATCCTTTGATTTCGAACAATATAGCGGATGATTAAGGTAATGAGTTGTTCGGGGAGGGTTCTCAGATGTCAGGAAAGAATGCAGATCAGGCTGCGATCGTATTGTTTGATGGGGTATGTCTTTTGTGCCAGGGAGCCGTTAAATTTATCATTAAGCATGACCCCGGTGCCCATTTCAAGTTCGCGTCACTGCAATCTGATGTCGGCAGGCGGCTGCTGCAACAGTATGGAGGAGTAGGAGCTATAGACGAGTCGATGAATACGATGTTCCTGCTGGAGCGAGAAAGCTTGTATACACGTTCCTCTGCAGCTCTCAAAATCGCTAAGAGACTCAAGTTCCCTTGGCCTTTATTATATGCATTGATTATTGTCCCCCGGTGCATACGCGATGCGGTTTACCGCTGGGTCGCGAACAACAGGTACCGCTGGTTTGGCCAGTCCGATACGTGCATGCTGCCCGCCAAAGGAATCGAAGAACGTTTCTTATAGAGGAAATTCAAAAGGTCCGCTTTTGATATATATTTTTAGGACTTGCTTGGGGAAATGATCTGTGATATTCTGACTGTAAATATTAGGAACTCGTGAACGGTAGCACCGTCCAAATTAACCGATATGTCGGTATTTGGGCGGTGCTTTTTTGTGTTCCGGGTAAGAAGGAAGGTGAAGGTTTGAATCCCGTCAGATTGGTACTGGCTGTACAGGATGAGCTATATATAGAGCCATTTTTACAGTACGTCCACTGTAGTGAGTTCGACCGGCGCATTATCGTAACTGGTTTCAGCCAGCAGGATGCCTTTGAGACCTATATGAAGGATTCGGGGGAACTGGTGGATATCGTACTTGCAGAACCTGCATTTCTGGAAGTGTGGCAGGGCCCGAAGTCGGGCCGCCTAATCGTGGTCTCTCTATGTGTGAGAGGAGAGTCTGCTTCAGGTTTGAGTCTGAATAAATATCAGCCCTTGCACCAATTGCTGTCCGCACTCATGAATATCGTTCGGGGAGACAGAGATAAGCTGGCGAATACGGAGGGTGGGGCGGTCGTGATTGGTGTGTATTCGGTTGTCGGCGGCCAAGGAAAGACCACCGTATCACTGAATATCGCGAAGCAGCTCTCATCTGAAGGAGCTAAAGTGTTTTATTTGAATCTAGAGACAGTGAATAACAGGCTTATCTTTGAAGGTCAGGGTGTCCGTGAAGGGCAGCAGGGAGGCCTGGCTCGTTTGCTATACGATTTGAAGTCTTCGGAAGAAGAGCAGCATGCCCCGAAGTTTCCCGTATCGGCTTATGCTTGTAGACATCCGCTGCTTCAGGGGGACACCTTTGCTCCACTAGACAATTTGAATGAGATGCTTGAGTTACAGCGTCAGGAGACCATTGATCTAATCGAATTCATTGCGGCAAGTGGATTGTACGACGTTGTCGTGATCGATATGGATTCTTATCCGAATGGACGAACCGAGGCGGTGATAGAACGGGCAGATAAGCTGGTATGGCTCGTAACAGATGATGATAACGTTATGCGGAAGACCGGTCTGTGGTTCACCCATTTGGAGCGATCACATCCGGACATGCATAGCCATATTTTGAGCAAATCCTTATTTGCAGTGAACCGGTATTCAGGAGAATTAATTACCTCCATACCGGGGAGCGAAATCGTCTTTGAATCGATGCTCTCGTACATATCTGCTTGGAAGAATGGGATCAGACAGGCTTCCGCAATGTATTCTCCACTCTATCAACGTGATGTGCAGCAGCTCTGCCGCAAGCTGTATGGCAGTTCCGAAGTATTCAGGGGAGGTAGCGGACAGCGATGACGGAGGATATGTTCACCCAGCTCCGGGCAGAGATCCGTTCTGGACTTGATGTTACGTTGACGCTTCAGGACGGGCAACTGATGGAATACATCGAACGGCGGGTACTTGAGGATTACCGGCTGGCCAACCTCACTTCATCGGAGAAG
>DASYFA010000313.1:0-10021 GCA_036498705.1 Paenibacillus sp. | reverse complement strand
TGCGTGCCTAAAAAGTGTTGACATGTTTTTGACTGTCTACTCGGACATTATTGACCGTTAGCGTCAATCCCTTGGTACTCTACCCTTGTAACGGACAATTATGTCCATTACAAGGGGGAAGGTCGCGGAAAGCCGCATTTTTTGCTTCTAATGGTCAAAAGTGTCCGTTAGAGGAGTGAAGTTGTTTTTTTCTGGCTCTAACGGTCATTTTTGACCGCTTGACAGTACGATTAAGCTGTTTTTCCCTTTCGGTACACTCATTTGTTCTATTTTGAAATACTAGATTTTAGATTTGATCTCTTCAGCAAAATCTTTAAATACAACGACTTGATTCTCGAGCCGTGATTTCTCCGCCGCGAAGGACATCAGATGGCTCTGCACGGAGACGCTAGCTGAGGACAGACCCTCATGGATGCGTTCTTCGCGTACCAGCTTAGTGAAGTTGCCAATCAGTGCGCTGTCGCCGCCGCCGTGATCGTCGACGCCTGATTCCATAGGAATCAGTTCTTTCTTTCCAGTGAGGAAATCGGTGACTTCTATTTCGCATTTATTAAATGACATAATACCTTTGACTTCGCCGCGGGTTCCCATCAACTTGATCGTTCTGGCGTACTCATTCGTGAAGGCGCACATCGTGAAAGCAGCCGTGACATTGTTCTCAAATTCAATATTAACCACCTGATGATCCACCACGTCATTGTCGCATTTATAGACGCAGCGGCCGTAAGGTCCTTCCCGAAGGGCCTTCATCGTTCCCTCTTCGCTCACATCATTGGTTAGCGCATAGCGCCAGCCTTCGTTAGCTAGATAAAATCTTGGGGCGAAGAATGGGCATTCCTCAGCATGAGGACAGTTGTCTGTACAGCGGTCAGCAGCTTGAGGCGGCGCATTTTCAGCTTTGAAATGTGACAGAGAACCAAAGGAAGAGATACTTCTGCAATCGCTTCCAGCCAGCCACAGCAAAATATCCATGTCATGACATGATTTGGCCAGGATCATTGGACTCGATTCGCTAGAATTCCTCCAATTGCCGCGGACATAGCTATGGGCCTGATGCCAGTAGGCTACATTCTCATTGTGCTGGATGGAGACAAGCTCACCGATTTTTTTGTCTTCGATAATTTTTTTGAGCGCCCCAAAAAATTCTGTATAGCGCAGCACGTGACAGATATTGAATATGCGTTCGTATTTAACGGCATGCTGTCCTAACTTTACGACCTCGATAGGGTCCGTAGACATCGGCTTCTCAAGAAGGATATGATATCCGGCTTCAAAAGCTTTGATCGCCGGGTCGAAATGGTATTGATCCTGGGTACAGATCAGGGCAGCATCGGCAAGCTTTGGCTCGCTCAGCATCTCCTCCCACGAGGTATAGCAGGCGGAGTCCGGGAGGTTATGGGCCTTCTGGAAGGCTTCCCTTCGCCCTTGGTCCGGTTCCGCGATTGCGACGAATTGAAGCTCATCTGAATGCTCCAAAGCGTAGGTGGCATAGGCCAGGGCGCCGCGATTTCCCGCTCCGATGAGTACTGCTGTAACCTTTTTCATGAAATTCTCCTCCATTGTCCATAGTCATTCATTCAGAATTGTTGATGTGATAAGTTCAGAATTGTGAATAATTAAAAAGCTTGAAGCTCTGAAATGGGAGGTACACTATATAAAGTATATTTACATAGTGTAATCCCCATATTGTAATCATATTATGGTGTTTACATGGTGTCAACCCCTTGGTTTTGCTGTCCCAACATAGTCACGAGGGGAATTAGACATGCAGCTATAGCTGTTGATTTCAGGTACCGAATAGAGTAAGCTATGCTGCATAAAGGTTGTTTACGCAATGAAAACACTATGAACATTGAATATATAAATCATATGGATAGATGGGAGTGAATTCGCTTGGGTACGAAATGGGAGCAGGAATTGGATTTGATGCGTCAGTCGCGGCGGGAGCAAATTATGGACGCTGCTTATGAGCTTGTATTAGAGAATGGGCTGATCTCTATCACAATTGTCGATATCGTTAAGAAGGCGGAGATTAGCCGGGTGACTTTGTATAAATATTACAACTCGATTCATGAAATTGTATTTGATATTCAGATCAGAATTTTGAATGAAATGAGCGAGCAGTTGGGTGAGAAGCTCAAAGGCAAAAATGGGCTGGAGAAGCTGCATGATTATTTCGCTACTTTCGTTCGCATGTACCAGACAAGTCCGGATTATTTTCGCTTTACCGCGATGTTCGACCAATTTTATCAGTCCTCCTATCCAACGCCGGAACTGGAGGAACAATATCAGAGCTTTACGAAGCAGGGAATCGACTTGATTGAACAAATTATTGAGGAAGGAATAGTTGACGGATCGATTCGTGCGGAGACTCATCCGGCGATGATGGCACAAATCCTGTCGCATATTATGATGGGAACGACACAGAGAATTGCTGCCCGCAGCGAAATATACAAGACGGAGAGCAAGGTAGACTCCGAGGCATTGCTCAATTATTTAGCGAATTTCTTAACTACTTCACTGACTGCTGCCCCATCACAGGCATTATAACTAGGGGGAACGACACAATGAACGAAGGCTATGAGAGAGTAGAGTGGTGGCTGATCCGGCATGGATTAACAGCGTGGAATTTGCAACACAAATATCAAGGTCATAGCGATGAGGATTTATTGCCAGGGGAGGCTTCCGGGCTTACCCCGCTACGGAGTCAACTGGCCGAGGTATCCTTCGCACGTATATATTGCAGTGACCTGAAGCGCTGCCGCCAGACTTTGCATTTCATTCGTCCTGACCTGACCGAACAAGCTGTCTATGATTCGCGACTCCGGGAAGTGAACTTTGGTGCTTGGGAAGGTAAAACCTACGAAATGCTGGAGCATGAGCCACTCTACCGTGCCTGGATTGACGATCCTAAACTGCATACTCCGCCCAATGGGGAGTCATGGGAGCAGTTCCAGAGCCGGGTCGCCAGCTTCTACAGAGAACTAATGCAGATATCACAAGAACTTGCGGCCAAGAGTGATGTTGATCTGAAAGTTAAGCTCATCGTGACCCATGGAGGTGTGATTTCGATGCTGAACACGCTCATAAATCCAGGTACAAGCTTCTGGGACAGTAGAGTCTCGCCTGGAGAGATCGTTAAGCTGAAGTTTCCATCTATTCATCATAGGACATAGGACGATGTAAGGATTCTGCGGCCTATCTCTAGCAGTCTATTTCCGGAATCAGCTGAGGCTGGCCAGGGATAGACTTTTCTTTTTACACCGGAAAAAGGTATTATAGTGCTCTGAGGTACTACTTCACGGAGAGGAATGAGAGATTCATGCAGCTAACGGAACGTTCCGAGCGCTATATTTATCCCTTTGCCTGTCATGAGACGGAGCAGGATCTGTGCAGTATGGAGCTGCAAGCGCTGTTTGGATGTCCTATCGGTCCACATTCGTTCGTGGATACTCCCATAAGGATCGATCCGAGCCGCAGCCCATTTCTGTCATTGAGAATGGATGTATTGATTGGTGGGGTCACTTGGGAAGAAATGATGCAGCAGGCCGCTGAGCTGCAGATTAATGATAGAACATTTAAAGTGAAATATATTAAAAATGGCGATTCACGCAGCTATGAGGAGCAGCGGCAGATCGAGCGCCAAGTCGGGAGCGTCATACGCGGCAAGGCAGAGATGCGTACGCCTGATCTGATCTATGGATTGCTATTCTATAACGGGTGCTGGACGCTGGGAATCTGCTATCAAGCTCAATCGGTCTGGCTCGAGCATAAACATAAGCCGCAAAATTACTCGACCGGACTGAGTACAGTTGTCGCCCGCGCGTTAGTTAATATCGCGGCACCTAGGCCGGACGGACTTCGTATGATCGATCCCTGCTGTGGCATGGGGAATGTACTGATCGAGGCATTGTCGATGGGGCTCGACATCGCCGGCCGAGATATTAATCCGCTCGCGATTAAGGGAGCGCGTGTGAATTTGCACCATTTTGGCTATGATTCGAAAGACTTGGTAGAGATCGGTGATATGAACGATATAGATGAACACTATGACGCCGCTGTTCTTGATATGCCTTATAATCTCTGTTCAGTACTTCCGCGGGAGGAACGAATCCGGATGCTGAGTAGTCTAAAGCGAATTAGTTACCGCTCAGTCGTCGTCTCTTCAGAGCCGCTTGAGGAAGAAATTTGTGAGGTCGGTCTTATGATTATGGATCAAGGTAAAATTGCTAAAGGTTCTTTTATCCGCAATGTGTGGCTGTGCAGGAGCGAGTGAACGGGAAAAAGAACTTGGTTCCGTAATTTGTGTTCATTTTCCATTTCACCTATAATACAATAGAATATAGCCTTGCTGTAAGCTAATTAATTAAATGATTACTCGTTGGTCCTGAGTCGGTGCATAAGGCATAACGCCATCACTCGGGTGAAAAGGGAAGCCGGTGCGAATCCGGCGCGGTCCCGCCACTGTAAACAGGGACGAAGTCCAATTTGCCACTGTCAACTGGTTAATATCAAGGTTGATGGGAAGGCGGGCTTCAAGTCTTAACCTGTAAGTCAGGAGACCTGCCGCGAGTACATGAGACGGTCCTTCGAGGAAAGGATGACGTTCTGCTAAGCTAAGATTGCCCATCTTAATGTGGAGATTTCATTCTCCGTTTGGATCAGGCATGACTTTGTAGACGTAACCCATCCGCCTTCGGATCGGGTTTTTCTTTGTTTTAAGGGTAGTTCAAATAGTCCGCTGTTGATTAAGAGATCTTCTATTAAGGCCACTTCAAGGATGAGTAACCTCGATACATAGGTATGTTTTCTTACGACTACGTACTTAAGGGACATGAGCTAGAACAAGCAATGGCGTACAAAATCATTCAAGAGGGGATGGAAACAAATGAGAAATTGGAGAAAAATATGGTCGGCCGCCCTGCTGACGCTCGTAATTCTGATGGTCGCTGGCTGCGGCGCAAACAATCCGACGACGAATAATGCCACGAACGGGAAGGCAAATAACAGCTCAAATCAAGCGGTTGAACAGAACGGCAATAATGGGAATGCGGAGGAAGCACAGCTTACGGCATATCCGCTGATTGTAAAGGATGATTTCGGTACGGAGATTACTTTCGATGCAGCTCCGCAGAAGATCGTCTCTTTGTCACCTTCGGAGACAGAGGGTTTGTTCGCAATTGGTCTGGATGAACAAATTGTCGGTGTATCAGATAATGATGATTATCCGGAAGCAGCACTATCCAAGCCGAAAATGGGAGGTTTTCAAGTTAATGTAGAGTCCGTTGTAGCGGCTGAGCCGGATCTAGTCCTTGTAACCGGTACAATGATTAAGCAAGAGACGATCAAGAGCTTGACCGATCTTGGAATTAATGTATTCCTATCCAATCCGAAAACCATTGCCGACGTAATGGAACATATTAAGACAATCGGGCAAATTACGGATCATCAGGCTGAGGCAGATCAGGTCGTGAAGCAAATGCAAGATGAGCTGAATCAAGTAACGGAAGCTGTAAAATCGGTAAAAGAAGAAGATAAGAAAAAGGTATATATTGAGTTCTCGCCAGGCTGGACCGTAGGTAAAGGTGAGTTCATGGATGAGATGATAACTCTGGCTGGAGGCGTCAATGTTGCTTCCGATGTGGAAGGCTGGAGCCAGATTAACGAAGAGAATATTATTAAGGCAAATCCTGATGTTATCCTGTATGCCAAGAGCGTTATTGAAAATGACAAGACCTTGGCCGAGATTATCAAAGGACGCAGTGGCTGGGATCAAATTGCTGCCGTAAAGAATGACCAAGTTATCGGAATGGATGACAATTTACTTAGCCGTCCGGGTCCGCGCCTAACCAAAGGGCTGATTGAAGTAGCTAAAGCGATCTATCCGGAATTGATGCAGCCATGAGGAAGAAGCTGGCCGGATACGGAATCATAGGTCTTGCTTTGCTCGCAACCACTGTCTTGATCTGTATCGGGGTTGGCTCGGTATATTTGCCGGCTGGGGAGATTGTCGCGATTCTCGCGCATCATATTCCGTGGATTGGTGATCATATAACGCCGGATTGGAGCACAGCCTCCGAACAGATCGTGATGAAGGTCCGACTTCCGCGAGTAATGCTTGGCCTATTGGTCGGAGCATCACTCGCGGTAGCGGGCTCCGCATTCCAGGGTGTGCTTCGTAACCCGCTCTCCGATCCGTTCACCCTTGGTGTGTCGTCGGGTTCAGCACTAGGAGCCGCGGTACTGATCTTTCTTGGCTGGCAGTACTCTGTGATCGGAGTGTTCACATTGCCGGCTGTCGCATTTCTAACGGGTTCATTAACGTTATGGATCGTAATGTGGCTGGCTCGGGAGAACGGGAAAATACCGATCGAGAATTTAATTCTATCGGGCGTCGTGATGCAGTCCTTTTTAGGAGCTGTTGTCTCTTTTCTGACTGCAATGTCGAAGAAGACGGTGAATGAAATTTTATATTGGACGATGGGGTCCTTAAGCTTGCGAGGATGGTCGTATACGGCCATCCTGCTACCATATATAGTGCTTGGACTTATCTACCTCTGGAGCCGGGCAAGGACGTTGAATTTGCTCGCACTGGGTGAGAGGCAGGCAACCCATACAGGGTTAAATGTGGAATTCACCAAATTATCGGTGTTGCTTGTTGCCACACTGCTCACGGCAGCGGCCGTCTCCGTATCCGGGGTGATCGGCTTCGTTGGCTTGGTAGTACCGCATATTATTCGTCTTATTACCGGCCCTGATTACCGTTTGATTATTCCGCTCTCCGCGCTTGGTGGGGGGATCTTCATGATGTGGAGTGATCTTGTGGCACGCTCGCTGCTGGCGCCTATCGAGATACCGCTTGGGATCGTCACCGCCTTTGTGGGGGCGCCTTTTTTTGCATATTTGCTGTATCGTAAGAAGAGGGAGAGAGAGGTGGAGATGCGTTGATTGAAGTGCGTCATATTGATAAATCATACGGAAACCTGTCCGTGCTCGAGGACATAAACTGGCAGGTACAGCGCGGACAGTTCTGGGGGATTATTGGTCCAAATGGCAGTGGGAAATCGACGCTGATCAGTCTCTTGTCCGGGGTAGAGAAGCCGAACTGCGGCGAGATCAGGTTGGACGACAGGCTACTTGCCGACTACGGGCGTAAGGAACTGTCGCGCAAGCTGGCAGTGCTACAGCAGGATGGGCTTCCACCGGTAGCGTATCCAGTCCGGGAAGTGATCGAGATGGGGCGTTTTCCGTTCCAAGATTGGCGCGGTAGAGAGGATAGTGAAGCAGCCCGGCGTCTAATGGACGGTATCATGGATAAGCTAGAGCTGAATGATTTGGCTCATCGACCACTCCATGTACTAAGCGGAGGGCAGCGTCAGCGGGTCGCTCTTGGCAAAGTAATGGCCCAGCAGCCAGAGATTGTCCTACTCGATGAACCGACGACCTATTTGGATATTAGGCATCAGACGCAGTTCATGGAGCTGGTTGCCAGTTGGCAACGTGAAGCAGGTCTGACGGTTGTATCTGTAATGCATGATCTCAACTTGGCTGCTCTATATTGTGACCACTTGCTCGTGCTTCATCAGGGCAGGATTGTGGCTGAAGGTACGCCGGCACAAATTATTAATTCCGACTTGATCGAGTCGGTATTTAACGTTCAGTCTCATATCGTCGTGCATCCGGATCACGGAGAGCCGCAGTTATTGCTACGTAAGGAGCTTATCGGTAATCTTAAATGATAAAACCGATAGGGATATAGTTATGAAAGACGAACCAGGAAGGGGATAGAAATGAATCATTTATTAGCGCAAACCATTGTTAAAATATCGGCACCGGACCAAGCTGCTTCGGCAGCAGCGGCAGAGCATCTCGATCAGTTAACCAAGCCGCCGGGGAGTCTCGGGAAGCTGGAGAACCTGGCTGTGAAGCTGGCGGGAATCACAGGGAAAGTACATCCTGACCTATCCAAGCGTTCTGTTATCGTAATGGCCGCTGATCATGGCGTGTGTGAGGAAGGGATCAGTGCTTTTCCAGCGGAGGTAACGCCGCAGATGGTACATAACTTCCTGGCCGGCGGAGCAGCGGTGAATGTACTGGCTCGTCAAGCCGGAGCCGAAGTGATGTGTGTGGACATTGGAGTCAACGCCGAATTGTCACATCCGGAGCTTGTCATGAAGAAGATCCGCTATGGAACAGCGAATATGGCCAAAGGTCCGGCGATGAGCCGTGAGGAAGCGGAAGCGGCCGTGCTGGCAGGAATCGAAACCGTTGAGGACGCGATCGAACGTGGATCAAAGCTGTTCGTTACCGGAGAGATGGGAATCGGAAATACAACGGCTAGCGCAGCTGTAATGAGTGTACTAACCGGAAAATCGCCGCAGGAATGCGTTGGCCGGGGAACGGGTCTCAATGACGAACGTCTTCAGCATAAGATTGCTGTCGTACAGAAGGCTATTGATGTTAACCAGCCGGATGCGTACGATCCTTTGGATGTATTATTTAAGGTCGGCGGACTTGAAATTGCCGGCTTGACTGGGGTGATTCTGGCGGCTGCCGCTTATCATTGTCCGGTCGTAATTGACGGATTTATCTCTAGTGCAGCAGCATTAATCGCGCAGCGCCTTGCACCAGAAGCTGCGCATTATATGATTTCTTCGCATGCCTCGCATGAACAGGGGCATGAGCAACTGCTCGGCGAGCTAGGGCTTGCCCCGATGCTGTATCTGGACATGCGGCTGGGCGAAGGCACCGGCGGCGTACTGGCGCTGCACCTGATCGATGCCATCTGCCGTGTGATGTCCGAGATGGCAACCTTTCAGAGCGCTGGAGTCTCTACGGGTGAAGCTTCAGAGCCGGGGGCAACCGTATGATCATTACGGTGACCGGCGGGGCTCGCAGTGGGAAGAGTTCTTTTGCCGAGAGATGGTGTATGAAGCATGCGGAGCAAGGGATATATATTGCTACGGCTCAGGCATTCGACGATGAGATGCGTGAGCGGATCAGGCTACACCAGAGTGTCCGGGTGGATACTGGATTCCCTTGGGAGACGAGAGAAGAGCCGCTGCGGCTTGCGGCACTATTAAGTGATCTGGGACAGTCGGATACTAGTATTTCTTCCTTTATCGAGGAGCCTGTGGGAGACAAACCGGTTGTATTGGTTGATTGTCTCACATTATGGCTTTCTAATGTATTACTCGCGTCCGGCGATGAGCCAGAGGCGGAGAAGCAGGTATTGGATGAGATCGAGCGCTTAGTTGCGGTCGTCTCGGCCTATTCCGGCAATTTAGTGCTGGTGACGAATGAGGTTGGGGATGGCATCGTGCCTGAATACCGCTTGGGGCGAGTCTACCGAGATTTGTCAGGAATCATGAATCGCAGAATGGCTGAGATTTCGCAGCAGGTATTTCTCGTCACAGCAGGAATTCCGATTGAACTTAAGAGCAGGGAGTATCGATTATGAGACAAAAAGGACGGCCAATTCTGGCCGCTTTTCAATTTCTATCGCGTTTTCCGGTGCGGGCAGAGCTTGATTTTACGCCGGAGCTGTTGAAGAGAAGCGCCAAATATTATCCGCTCGTCGGAGCGGCGATCGGCATTGTTATTTGGATCATCGGTGTGGTCGCAAGCTTGGCACTGCCTGTGCTGCCAGTCTCGGTCATTCTGCTGATCGCGTGGGTCTGGCTGACTGGTGGACTTCATCTGGATGGCTGGATGGATTCTGCGGATGCGTTCCTGAGCTATCGTCCTCGTGAGAAGATGCTGGAGATCATGAAGGACAGCCGGGTTGGAGCAATGGGGGTGCTGGCCTGCGTGCTGCTGCTACTCTTCAAAATGACCCTGCTCGCGACACTTCTGAGCCGTGGGTTGTATGTATCCGGAGCAGCTATGATGACGGCCCCTGTGTGGAGCCGTTGGTTCATGTCGCTGGCTATGCGCCACTGGCCGACTGCGCGCGGCGGGGAAGGCCTAGCCGCACGATTCCGGGGACAGAGCGGTAAGGATACGCTGCTCGCGACCTTGC
>DASYFA010000312.1:0-5406 GCA_036498705.1 Paenibacillus sp. | reverse complement strand
GAAGGCATTGAATGTGGTAACCAACCCACGGATAGCAGCGTGCCGACCGTCGCTCGCTTATTTGCTCCCGCGCCTAGTGCTTCGATGGAAATACGATGGTTGACAAAAATGTTCATAGCAACGAAACTACAGAACGTTATTGCCACAAAAAAAAGCACAAATTAAATCTAACGAAACTACATATCGTTATTTGGGCTTAGTTTGTGCAAAAATCCTCTATTGGGGCTAAATAGCGATACCCCGTTTCGTTACAATTTTTGGTGCCTCATTTTCATCCAAATAACGATATCACGTTTCGTTAGAGATGGTTCACGAGATGCCAGTCCGATCTCCTACCTTTTCTCCGTTAGCTATCCGATTTAACCATCTGTTTGGTCCATAAAAGTTCACATTTTTTTTCGTCCCCGACTAGCCGCATCAGGTCTGCTTTCTACTGTTTTTCATTTAATTTTCACTCGTCAATCCTCCTTATGACCCGTTTACAAACACAATATATTGGGATATCATCAATTGCAGACAACCAAATATAGTATGAACAGGTGGTTCGGAGCATTTTAGACTACCGGATCTTAAAAGGGAAGCGCGGTGCAAATCCGCTGCGGTCCCGCCACTGTGACCGGAAGCTTAAGGAGGCTATCAACCTCTATAGTGCGCGTTCAAAAAGTTCGGTTTTAGCACATTTTGAACTGCCACTATTAGCAATTCTTCGGCATCATGCCACTGCAGGTACAAGCCTGTGGGAAGGCGCCGCTGAATGACCCGGAAGCCAGGAGACCTGCCTGTTTCAATGACACCGCTAATGACCTGCGAGGAATCAGGCAGGTGTCCGTTTGCAGCTGCTACATACTTTTTCAACTACCATACTATCGGAACACAGGAGTACTGTGTTTGATTGAGCGCAATCGGGCATTTTCGACCTTGAGGCAGGTTGGAGATGCTTTTTATATGTCAAGAATGTCTAGTAATTAGAGGGGAGCACTTTGTTATGGCGTTATTAAATCGGATTTATACGGATCAGGAGCAAATGTTGGATGAGGTGATTCATTTAGGAGAAGAGATCGTAGCCAGCTCAAACCTGGAAATACTGCGCGAGAATGCGAACCTGAACGGCGAGAGCTTCTCCGGCAAAATGAGCAAATTTGGCAGTGAATACGCCAAATGGTATGCAAATCACTTTGTGATGCCTAACCATCTGGTACAAGCTATCCAGGACAATATCGTTTATGTACATGACCTGGATCAATATGCGATTGGCACGACGAACTGCATCTTCATTCCATTTGATAAACTGCTTGCCGGGGGCTTCAACACCGGTAATGGCAGCGTCCGTCCACCTAATTCGATTATGACAGCGATGGCACTGGTGGCAATCATTTTCCAATCCCAGCAAAATTCTCAATACGGAGGCGTCTCCGCCAATAAGCTGGATCACGATCTAGCCCCTTATGTTAGCAAGTCATTCACGAAGTACTTCCGCAAAGGGCTTGGCTACTTCGAAGAAGGAGACGAAGCAGCGGACTTGGGCGAGATTTCAATGAGTCGCAGCGACCTTCAAGAGCAATATCCGAGAACTTTCAAATATGCAACTAAAGAGACGGAATCAGAAACCTTACAAGGTGCTGAGAGCCTGATACATAACTTGAACACGATGTCGAGCCGGGCCGGCGGGCAAATCCCGTTCACCAGCATCAACTATGGTACTTGCACCTCTCCAGAGGGACAATTGGTCATTCAATCCCTGCTCAAAGCGACGATGCGTGGTCTGGGTAGTGGTGAGACACCGATCTTCCCGATTCAAATTTTCAAATGCAAGCAAGGCGTCAACCAAGAGAAGAACGATCCCAACTATCATCTGTTCTTAATGGCTGCGGAATGCTCTGCCAAAAGGCTGTATCCGAACTTCGCTAACCTGGATGCACCTCTGAACCTACAATACTATGATCCGGCCGATCCGGATACGGAATTTGCAACCATGGGCTGCCGCACTCGCGTATTAAGCGATCGCTTCGGACGCAACCATTTGTCTGGCAAAGGCAATCTGTCTTTTAACACGATCAATCTAGTCAAGCTCGGACTGGAGCACGGCATCGCGCTGGGACGACGCAAAGAGGCCGACGAACGTGGCTTCTACCGCGAGCTGAAGCATTATATGGATATCGCGACCGACGGCTTACTGCATCGCTTCGAGATCCAGTCCCACCAGAAGGCCAAAGCTTCCGATTTCATGATGCGCGAAGGCGTCTGGGAAGGCGGCGAACAGCTGGCTCCTGACGACCAGGTCGGTGATCTACTTAAGCACGGCAGCTTGTCCATCGGGTTCATCGGGCTGGCGGAATGCATGAAGGCCCTGTACGGCAAGCATCATGGCGAAGATGAAGAGGTATATCGTAAGGCTTATGAATTGATCTCTTATATGCGTAAATATTGCGACGAGCAGAGCGAGCGCCACAATTTGAATATTACACTGTTCGCAACGCCTGCCGAGGGACTGTCCGGCAAATTCACAAAGCGCGACCGCACTGTATACGGCAAGGTACCGGAAATCGTAGACCGAGAATACTATACGAATTCATTCCATATTCCGGTGTACTATTCTTTAAGTGCAGCGAAAAAGATCGAGCTGGAAGCACCGTTCCACGAGCTCTGTAATGCAGGCGCCATTTCTTACATCGAATTGGACGGCAATGCCCGCAACAATCCAGCCGCTTTCATTAATATTGTGAAATATGCACTGTCCAAGCAAGTCAGCTATTTCAGCCTCAACCATCCGATAGACCGCTGCACGTCCTGCGGCTATGAAGGGATTATCGGAGCTACCTGCCCTTCTTGCGGCCAACATGAGAATGATGTGCATATCCGCCGCCTGCGCCGGGTTACAGGCTATTTGACCGGGGACTACCAGACACGCTTTAACTCTGCCAAACAAGCGGAAGTCCGTGACCGGGTGAAACACGGGGTATGAATATTTGCGGTTATTACCCGGAATCCATAAATGAAGGTGAAGGCCTGCGCGCCTCCATCTTCATAAGTGGATGCCGCCATCGCTGCCCGGGCTGCTTCAGCCCGGCAACGTGGAATTTCAAATACGGAGAGCCTTTTACAGAAGATCAGCAGGCTGAGATCATCTCGGATATTAAGAACAACCCTTTATTAAGTGGAGTCTCCCTTCTTGGCGGTGACCCCTTCTTCTCCGCCGAAGAGGTCAATGACTTCATTGATCGACTGCGCCAGGAGGCCGGACCAGTTCCAATCTGGATATATACCGGGTATACATTTGAAGAATTGCTGGCCATGCCGGGAACACCGGAATTTGGCCTACTCGAACGCTGCGAAGTTCTTGTCGATGGAAGATTTATAAAAAATTTAAGAGACCCCTCCCTACTCTATCGAGGCAGCTCTAACCAGCGAATTATAAGGATTCCAGAGAGTCTAGCAGCCCAAAAAGTAATAGATTGGGAACCCTTGTACTCTTTCTAGCGTACTGGGTTTCTTGTATAATTAATAATCTGTGATGTTTCTCACAGTGAATATTGGCGAAATTTATACTTACCGGCGCAACATACCTGATCTGCGTCCCTTTTTTTCGCCATTTATTTACGATTTTAAATAACCATTTTTGTAGCTTCGCACAGCTTCGGCTGTTGCTTGATCTTATATCACGAAAGCGAGGATATTCCATGCCATCATTCGTAACCAAACCCAATAACCGCCAGTTAGCGTTCGACAGCGATCGCCTTGGCATCTATGCCGACCGTATTCTGGAAGGCCTGAACAAGATCGATAAGGAACGTCTACTACGCGGTGTGCATTCCAAATTAAGACGAGATGTCGTTACTGGAGAAGAAATTAGCAATGCGTTCACGATGTCTGCGCTTGAGCTCGTAACCAAGGAAGAACCAGAATGGAAATTCGCCGCTGCCCGCGCCCTGCTTACTACCCTGTATAAGAAGGCCGCTGTGAACCGCCGCTACAAATCTTATCCTGAGGAGCCCTACGGTTCGTTCTATCACCTGATCACCGATCTTTGCAAGAGTGGCATTCTCCGCGAAGAATTGCTGGAGTATTACACGAAGGAACAAATCGAAGAACTCGGAGAGACAATCAATCCCTCTTGTGATTTACTGTTCGACTATATCGGGCTACTTACACTGTCCGAGCGTTATCTGGCCACTGACTTTGAAGGCCGGACCATGGAACTACCACAAGAGCGTTACATGGTCATCGCCATGTACCTGATGCATAAAGAACCCGCCGAGAGACGGATGGAGCTCGTTAAAGAAGCCTACTGGGCGATGAGCAATATTTACATGACCGCGGCAACACCAACGATGTCCAACGCCGGTAAGAAGGTAGCAGGACAATTGTCGAGCTGCTTCATCGATACGGTTGACGACTCGCTTGAAGGCATCTTCGACTCTAATACTGATATTGCTCGCCTCAGCAAGATGGGCGGCGGAATCGGCGTCTACCTTGGCAAAGTGCGGGCCCGCGGCTCAGACATACGCGGCCACAAGAACACTAGCTCCGGCGTTATCCCTTGGATTCGCCAGCTTAACAATACTGCGGTCAGTGTAGACCAGCTCGGCACACGCAAAGGAGCGATCGCCGTCTACCTTGACGTGTTCCATAAAGATATCCTCTCCTTCCTCGACTTGAAGCTCAACAACGGGGATGAGCGTATGCGTGCACATGATATTTTCCATGGCGTAAGCCTGCCTGACATGTTCATGGAAGCCGTCGAAGCACGCGGTGAGTGGAACCTATTCTGCCCGCATGAAGTGAAGAAGACGATGGGCTGGAAGGACGCGAACGGACGGCCGCTTGGCCTGGAAGATTTCTATGATGAGGAAGTTGGCAAAGGACAATTCCGCGAGAAGTATCAAGAGGCGGTGGATCACCCGACGCTGTCCCGCATCACGATGCCGGCCATCGACATCATGAAGCGGATTATGAAATCGCAGCTTGAGACGGGAACGCCTTACATGTTCTATCGCGATACTGTCAATCGTGCGAATCCGAACCGTAATCATGGCATGGTCTATTCTTCCAACCTCTGTACAGAGATAATGCAGAATCAATCGCCGACAGTAGTTGAGCAAGAGGAACTCGTGACGAAAGATGGACAGACCCGAATCGTTATTTCAAAAATCCCTGGCGATTTCGTCGTCTGTAACCTGAACTCTATTCACCTGGCACGTGCTGTACCAGCTGGAGTGCTCGATCGTCTTGTACCGATTCAGGCACGCATGCTAGACAACGTAATTGATATCAACAATATTGAGGTGCTTCAGGCGCAATATACCAACAGCCAATACCGCGCTATCGGGCTTGGAACCTTCGGTCTGCATCATCTGCTCGCACTAGAGGGTATCCGTTGGGAATCCGAAGACGCTGTACAATATAACG
>DASYFA010000311.1:0-8012 GCA_036498705.1 Paenibacillus sp. | reverse complement strand
ATGCTGCCGAATCTGTAACGGCAGCATTATTTTTTAAAGCGATGATTTCGGACTTACACGGTTTTACCCGGTCTGAACATTTTTTCAATGTCTAGCGGATTTTCTTTCGCAGTGATATGATGTGGATTTATTCGATACACCTGAACCGGACCACCAAATACGGCTGATCGGTACCTGTCTACGTGTTGCTGAGGTAATGGCCGATTATAGTAACCAGGCACATACTTATGAATCATTTCTTGCAGCATATGTGTAGCTTCATCCAGATCCATGACAGGTTCTGCCTTGCCAAAAATCATGATACTCATATACGCTGTGTCCGTCTTGGCTGGCACCGGATCAGTAATTGTTCCATATTCTTCACAAACCGTAAAACAGACCTCTGGATTAGCATCCATCACCTGATTTCTTCTACCGCCGGTCGCTCCATGGAAATATAGTTTGTCATCTGTCCATACAAAATTAAGCGGAACTACATAAGGCAGATGACCATCAGCCATTCCAAGATGTCCAATTCGAGCCTGCAATAGAAATGTCTCAATCTTGCCCTTGTCCAACACTTCCCTTGTCTTGTAACGAACTCCATCCATACTATCACCCCTATAATATTGAATTATTGGCTAGTTTATCAACTATTGGAGTGAGTAGAAATATCCAAAACTATCAATTTAGAGCAATCCAAATCCAACCTTACAAATGATCCCGTTTTTTAACGAAACTGGGGATCGTTATTTGCACCAAAAAAGAGCTGCTGAGAATTTTAACGAAACTGTGGATCCTTATTTTGCTACTTTCATGGCCTTTTGATCGAATAGAACTCAAATAACGTTATGGTGTTTCGTTAGAATCGCTCTTTTTGCCAAAATAACGATATGGAGTTTCGTTAGAGCTCCAGACCCAAGTGGTCACTACAGCTTGCTACCTACACTACTCAAGAAAAACTTCAGCGTGTTCTCCCTTTGCGGCAGCAGAGCCTTCACCTTCTGCTCGGAATGTGCAAGTAGATCAGAGAGTTGCAGCTCCAACAAAGGCAGCACCAGGTCTATACCTATTTTTCCGGTAATATCGTCCATGCTCTCCTGGCTCGGGAACAATTCTGTATCATGGTATTTGACTAGCATACCAACCTCCCGCCGAATCGTATCGTTGAAGCCAAGACGCTGCAGAATGAAATCTCCCAGAATCACGCTGATCTCTTCATGCCCCTTGAAACTGTCCACTCCATCCCGTGTAACCTTGGTATACGGCTTGCCGATATCATGGAACAATGCCGCTAGCTTCAGAGCAAGATCCTTCCTCACTCCATCCACAACCTCGTAAGTATGAAGTAGTACGGGCAGACGATGCGCCGGCATATGCTGCTCACAATCTTTGCAGACGATGAGTTCTGGAATGATCGACAGCAATTCCTCCTCCGCCGAGGCGATGTTCTCTTTCGTCAGCAGAATGGTCTCTAACCGTTCTCTTAAGCTATTTTCCAATCTCTCCAACCCCTTTTTCATGCTATAAAAAATCTATAGTTGTCTATTGTTTTCTTTGTACAATGTCCTGCTTCGTATCATTCACGATCAACTGAAAGACATCTGGACGGCTATAATGTCCAACCGGATCGAAGTCAAATCGGCTCCGTACGATCTCGGAGAGATCCAGTGTCGCCACTAGAATCCCCTCCTGGTTATAAAGCGGCTCCATAATGTATTCGCCTAACGGGCCCACAATCGCGCTTCCCCCTCTACTAAGAACCTCGGGATCCTGCTCGATATCCGGATAGTAGGCTAGGTCCGCGGGATAGGATTTCTTGGTTGCGAACTGATTGCAGGAGAGGATAAAGCAACGGCCTTCGCAGGCAATATGGCGAATTGTTGACTGCCATGAATCCCGTGCATCCGCCGTCGGAGCTACATAGATATCAATCCCTTGTGCATACATCGCTGTACGAGCCAACGGCATATAATTCTCCCAGCAGATCAGCCCTCCTACCCTGCCAAAAGGGGTATCGATCACGGTCAACGTGCTGCCGTCGCCTTGCCCCCATAATAGCCGCTCGGAACCGGTAGGAACTAGTTTGCGGTGCTTGCCCAGCAGTTCCCCGTCAGGACCGATATAGATCATCGTATTAAACAAAGTACCTGTACTGAAATCCTGATCGCGCTCTACGACACCGATGACAAGATGAACCCCCCATTTCTTAGCCCATTCCCCGATCTGCCTCGTCTCATCTCCTGGGATATCAATGGCGCTGGTCCAATAGCGCTCCCAATCTTTCCTTCCGTCTGCGGTGCGGCTTCCGACACGTGCTCCGAAGCTCAGACCGCGCGGGTATCCCGGCAGGAATACTTCAGGGAAGACGATCAACTCTGCTCCCTGCTCAGCCGCTTCCTTCGTCATCGAGGCGATCTTGTCCATGGCGGACTTCTTATCGAACAAGATCGGCGCGGCTTGGACGACCGCTACTTTCACATGCCGATTTTTCACTTTATCATCCCTCTCTGTTATGAATTCCGACAGTGAATTGAGGTACCGAACCCTGAACCCTATCATAAAAGAGAGTGGACTAAAATAAACCATCCAATAGAGCATAAATTGTAACCATCCACTTTTTTGTTTGTGTAGCCATCCATTCATTAATTGCTGCATGATTAGGTTAAATATCACATGAAGGCAATAGAGCAGCTGTTCTCCCGTTACAGGAGAACAGCTGCTCTATCGTTTTTAACCGGAGAACTTAACCAAGAAAGTATGGATTTCATAAGGCTTAAATTCATGTCTGATCTCTCGGCTGTACGCCGCCTCTTCCAGAGGACGCTCCATCAAATCACACACCTGCCAGGAATCTATGGCATAATCGCTTCCTAGCGCTACCGTGCAGCGGGTGCCCATATATTCGTGCAACCGGACGATAAAGCCATCCCCTTGCTCCGACATCTTGACTGCGTCAATGGCGATGCCCGCGGTATCCGTTCGGATCAGCGATTTGCCGGCTCCGGCGGAGTACCCACCTTGCACCGCATGCAGCGGGTTATTCAGCGACCATGCTTCTTCCACAGTCCGTCCGGCGACCCAATCTCCCGTGTGCGGCAGCAGGGCATAAGTAAAACGGTGTTCTCCCTGATCAGCCAGCCAATCTGGATCTGTCGCTGACTTGATGAGTGACAGCCGCATCACATGATCCTTGATGTCGTAACCATATTTGCAATCATTAAGCAAGCTTACTCCATATCCCCGTTCCGACAAATCAGCCCATTGATGGCCCACACTTTCGAACCGGGCATAATCCCAGCTCGTATTCCAGTGGGTCGGACGTTTCACATTCCCGAATTGAATATCGTATGTGGCTTCCGTAGCCCGCACGGCAACAGGAAAAGCCGCTTTCAGCAGCTGATGCTGCTCATGCCAATCGACCAGCGTCTCGAAATCAATTCGGCGATTAACGGAATACACCTTGACCTTTTGGATAATGGAGGAATCGAAGTACTGCCACGTAAATTGCAGAACCGCAGTCAAAGGTCCGTTTTCGATCAACTCTACGGAAAGCAAATCTGTGATTTCCCGTTGCTTCTCTTGGTAGTATAGATCAATATCCCATGCGTCGAATTTTTGGGGTTTATCCTCGAATACCTGCAGGACATTGCCGTATTCACCCGTCACGAGCACTTCCCGATCTGCCGTACGGTCATAAATACGGACCAACTGCCCTGATGTGTTCCATTCCAGAATATAAAACGGAGTGGTCAGACGGGAATCCTCCCATACAAACGGACTTGCTATCTCCCCCGGAACAGCCGCCAGGGCCGTAATTACAGCCGTCCCCATCATTGGAAGCGTCGGAATCTCGATCATCCATTCGTCTCCCAGACGCTGGGAGCGCAGAACACGGCCACCTTCGTCTCTCCATTCCTTTTCCTCCTGATCTGTACAAGCAAGGGAGACCAATCCTGTTTGGTCAAAGAAAGCTCCGTTGAACACGGTATAATCCATTTTGTTGGCTGTGCCGGACAAGGAAATTAGCTCTGCAGTAGCCATATCCGCGGCTTGTTTGCCGAGCCGCTCTGCTTCCTCATATTCTACCCGGGAATCCTCATATACCTCACGGATGGAGGAGCCGGGAATGATATCATGGAACTGGTTGCGTAGGATAATCTTCCATCCTTCAAGTAGCTTCTGCGCCGGATACTGTGAGAAGTCGCCCGATTCGGCGGCCAGTAATACATGCAGCCATTCTGATTCGCGGTACAGCAGCTCGAGCTTCCGGTTCATCCGTTTGTTGTACGCCTGACTTGTATATGTACCCCTATGGTACTCCAGATACAACTCTCCGTCCCAGGTATGGACATACTGGTCCGTGTTCTTAATCGTTTCATTTAACCGTTCGAAATACTCGTCTGCCCGACCAGTTTTTACATTTGGGATGCCAGGAAGGCGTTCCAGACGACGGCGCATTTCAAGCATTTCTCGGTTGACTCCGCCGCCACCGTCACCATAACCGTAACACAGCAGCAGCTCGCGGTTCAGGTTCTTGTCCCTGTACTGGTCCCAGATTCCTTGAACTGAGAATGGCTCGATCAAGCCGTTGTAAGTATAGAACCAAGAGCTGGATTCAGGCCCTTCAGGGGTGGTAATGAAATGGGTCAGTATCTCACTGCCGTCTATCCCTCTCCAATGGAACGTATCGTGAGGCATGCGGTTGTATTGGTTCCAGCTGATCTTGGTCGTCATGAAGGTATCAATACCCGATTTGCGCAAGATCTGTGGCAGAGCCCAGCTATAGCCAAAGACATCCGGCAGCCACAGATACTTGCATTCCACGCCGAACTCTTCCCGGAAGAACTTCGTCCCGTACAGAATCTGGCGGACAAGCGATTCTCCGCTGGTCAGGTTGCAGTCAGCCTCCAGCCACATTGCTCCTCCGGCTTCCCAGCGCCCTTCTTTCACCCGTGCGGCTATTTCGGTGAACAATTCCGGATAATCCTGTTTGATATAGTCGTAGAGTTGCGGCTGGGTCTGCAGAAAAATATATTCCGGAAATTGCTTCATCAGCCGCAGCACGGTGGAGAAGGAACGGGCCGATTTCTCGCGTGTATGAGTCAGCCGCCACAGCCATGCGACATCGATATGGGTCTGTCCAATGGCGGTTACCGTCACCGGATGCTCCCGCTCCATTTCAGCCAGCTGTATCCGCAGCAGCGCATCTCCTTCGGCGACGGAGGAATAAAAGGATTCACTGCCGGGCTTTGACCAATCCAGTTTGTTAAAGGCCCGGTTAAGTAGCATCAGTAGCTCCTGCGTCTCCGGCTGATTCTCCGAAAGCTGCTTGTAGACAGCAAGTGCGGCCCGGCCTGTATAATACAAATTGTCCGTCGCTTCGTCCAGATAAGCCAGCTCTGCCCGCTTGATCCGGTGCTCCTGGGGAACTGGCTTTCCGCCGCCTTCCAGACCAGACCACAGGCGGAAAGTAAAGTCCAGCGTGCTTCCCGCCGCGTCCTCCTCAAGAAAAACCTCCTGATGGTTGGAATCTACCCCCTGATACGGCTTGCCGTCCAGGAACAACAGTGACTCGAAGCCACTGGCGTTGCCGGCTCCGGATCTGCCGAAATCAAACCGTCCGACAATGCGTCTGCCTTCCCATTCCGCAGGCACTTTCACCTGCTTGTGCAGCCACAGATATGCATCGCGTCCGGTCCAATACTCACCAAGACGGTACATTTTTCCGCCTTCCAATACTGGGGGATACATGCCGTTGGCTCCTTCTTCATCCTCCAATGCTTGCCAGTCATCCAGTGCGGCTGTTTCCCGGTACCGATATTCCTCGAGTTCAGCAATGCGCGCAGCCAACTTCTCTTCTGTCCAAAACATACCTCATCCTCCATTCATAACACGTGTTATGTATCAAAAAACAAACGGCTATTTACTATACCCATTTCGTTTGACAGCCGCCTTTGGCTTCAATCACTGCACCGTCAACTTCAAGCCATATCGAAGAATAGGAAGGATTATAGACAAAATCCAGAGAAGCCGAAAATCGAAGTTGCTGATATCCCTTCAAATAATCGACGATTTCCATATTTGAGGCATACCAAATATCTTCACGATGGCCAACTGATTTACAAAAGCTCTCTATCAACTCCCAGTTATTATCCTGATCAAACTCATAGCTATGTCCCCAAACATACATCAGATTGAGATGATGCCTTCTATTCAACTGCTTAAATGTCTCCGCCAGCTCCAGCAGATTCCTATTATGATGGCAAGTCGGGTTCCACTCCATGAAATCATCCGGCATGCGAAAGTCGCCATGACTCTCGACTGTTCTGGCATATTCGATGCCAAGATACGGGAGCATATCTTTAATTTGTTGGTTAAATGAACCGTTAGGATATGAGAATCCTCTTACAGGATAACCCGTGATACTCTCCAAAGCCTTCCTATCGCCTATGATCTCTTCAACGATTTGCTCCCTGACACATCTTGTCAAGGTTGGATGCGTAACTGTATGCGTAGAAATTTCATGGCCTAGATAAGCCTCCCCGATCTCTTCCAACGCTATCCGATCATTCTGTCCAGCCAGGCCCGAATTAAGGTGGAAAGTCCCTTTAATCCCATACTCGTTAAACACGCTAACCAAGCGTTTATCGGCCGTTCTGCCATCATCATAACTCATAGTTAGAACTTTATTCTTCCCTCCAGGGAACGTCAGAAGAACATTTGCCATACTAATAACCTCCTATATCCGTAAGTACCAGCGAGAGAAAAATAAGAGTCAATCCCTGCCCATAAAGCGTCGGGATACACGGAATTTCATCGTAATCCGAAACGTCTGGCATAACTGGTGTTCCTCCGGATACACCTTGTACTGTCCCATCAGGTTCGATTTGCGCCATAACACCTTCTAATGTTTGATTGACTGCTTCCCGGTATGTAGCATCCAACCACCCCATTCTAATTCCAGCCAACCACCCCGCCGCGATCCCCGCGCTCCCTGACGTTTCCTCATAGAATTCGGGCTGATCCAATACAGTACTCCACATGCCACTTGCTCCTTGATAATGTCGCAGTCCCGCCGCAAGCTGCCGGTACCGCTCGACGATTTCCTCGGCAATCGAAATCAGGGAACCGATCTCCTCGGCAATCCAGGGACACGCCAGCACAACCCATGCATTGGCACGAGTCCAGCGAGCTGAGGACATATGATGCCCTTCTGCACAATTCCAGCCATGGAACAATACACCCGTTTGCGGATCCTGAAGCAATCGTAAATGAATTAGCAATTGGAATTCCGCTTCTTTGGCATACTTACTGTCTCCGGTTAACTTCGCAAGTCTAGCCAAAAAGAGTACGGCCATAAAAAGTGTGTCCGCCCATACTTGTTCGGAGAAATTAGCATTCTCCGTAACTGTATGCTCAAAAGCGCCTTCTCGCGTTCGTGGTGCTTCTGTCAGCATCCAATCACCGATTTTGATAGCTGTTTCTAAGTACCATCGGTCCCCGCTAACCCGATACAGCTCCGGGAAGATCGCATATGGCGCCATAGAATTAATAACGTTCACTTGATCACTTAAATGCTTATTATCTTCACTCCATTGACGCAAATATTCGATTGCTTCTTGTTTACCAAGCAGCTTGGCATAAGCCAGGATTGAGATTACTCCAACTCCCGGTACCCAATCCCAGCTTCCCATGTTCATTCCCCAGTCATTCGCAGTCCGATCGATCATTCGATGATAGACACGTTCCGCCAATTCCATTAGTTCCTCATTCCCCTTCATACGCCCACTCCCTAGATTTCCTAATATGACAACATCCTAAGATATTCCCCTTCAAGATGTGCTATCTTTAATGTACGGGATCCGAGCTTGCGAGACTTGGCTTCTTGTTCAGAATTTATGGGGATTTTTCCAAAGCCCCTGAAAACTTTGAAATGAACCATGTTAAAATATCCTTACTACCCACCATTCCTTTTGGAACAGGAGAACTAATAAAATGGGTTCAGACTACATCTCTCCCGGCTATCATTT
>DASYFA010000310.1:0-6545 GCA_036498705.1 Paenibacillus sp. | reverse complement strand
TAATACGAATATGGTATACTAGATCGAATCCAAAAGTTCGGGGTGATGAATTGTGGCACGAACAGAAAAGAAACAATTTGCCGTTATAGGGATGGGAAGATTTGGTCTTAGTGTTGCGAATGCACTTAGTGGTATGGGATTCGATGTACTTGCTATCGATGCCAATGAACAAAGAATCCAGGCCGTATCCAATATTGTTACACATGCGGTATCCGCAGATTCGACGGATGAAGAGGCACTGCGAGCACTTGGTATCCGTAATTTCGATGTAGTTGTTGTGGCGATTGGTCAGGATATTCAGGCCAGCATTCTAACCACTCTAATATTAAAAGATCTTGGTGGACCGCTTATCGTCGTTAAAGCCCAGAATGAGCTGCACGGTAAAGTGCTGAACAAGATCGGAGCCGATAAAGTGATCTATCCAGAAAGAGATATGGGGCTTAGAGTAGCGCATCATCTTACTTCGCCTAATATTCTGGATTATATAGAATTATCAGATGAATACAGTATCGCTGAGATGCGGGCTACTTCTGTCATGGTTGGCCAGAACCTTAAGGAGCTGGACGTTCGGGCCAAATTCGGTTGTAACGTCATGGCGATCAAGCGGGGGACGAAGATGAATATTTCGCCTACAGCAGATGATCGTCTTGCAGAAGGCGACATTCTAATTATCGTAGGACAGAAGAACGATTTAACAAAGCTGGAATTGGCTTATTCAGAATCTTGACCGGTTAGGATGAAATAAACATGATGGAAATTTTATCGCCGCAAAATGCCCGAGTAAAAGAATGGGCACTGTTGCTCGAAAAGAAGCATCGGGATAAGCAACATAAGTATTTGATCGAAGGCATCCATTTAGTCCAGGAGGCTCTTCGTTCAGGTGCGGACATAGAGTGTGTATGCTATGAGAAGGAGAGCGGCATTCCTGCTGAATTATCTGTGGCGGCGTCTGCACGGCTCGATGTGAACTGGATTTCAGTATCAGAGGCGGTAATCGCCAAGTGCAGCGATACGAAGACGCCTCAACCTGTATTTGCCGTTCTCCATAAGGTAGACGAGCAGGTACAGATGAAGTCCCTGTTGGACAAGGATCGCAGCCTCGTCGTTGTGCTTGATGGAGTCCAGGATCCCGGTAATGTTGGTACAATTATCCGCACTGCGGATGCTGTGGGTGCCGATGGCGTTATTGTTGGCTCGGGTAGTGCTGACATCTATAGCCCCAAGGTCATCCGTTCCACGATGGGTTCGTTATTCCATTTACCCATCCTGCGCAGTAGATTACCGGAAGTTTTACCACAAGCCAAGGAACGGGGCATCCGGCTTGCAGGAACAAGTCTTCAGGCGGCGGTTAATTGCTATGAGTATGATTTTACTGGCCCAGTCTGGCTGTTGTTCGGTAGCGAGGGTGGCGGGCTTAGTGAAGAAGTCCGCGTATTGATGGATGACGGACTGATCATCCCGATGCGCGGCCAAGCGGAATCACTCAATGTGGCCATGGCCGCTTCGGTGCTGTTGTACGAAGGGGTACGGCAGCGGTATTTTAACAAATAAATAACTCATGTCCAAACAGGACTAAAGACTACTGGAAAAGGATCAGTGTTCTATTTGATCTATTCCAGTCTTTTTTGTATTCCAAAGAAAGAAGATCCGTGACTACCAATAATTAGTTTTTCTCCAGAGAATGCCCCCTTGAATGGCAGTCCTTCTTTTTTGTCCAGGTTCCGCATAACTTGTATAGAAGTGTGTGTTCAAAAAGTCCGGTTTTCAAACGGACTTGAACAACAACCTCTAGAAGTTGTTGCTAGCTGGGAGGGTGAGAGATGCTGCGGTTCAGGAGAGGTTGGCATAGCCGGAGAAGACGGCCGAGAAGAAGGTATGGAAGCAGACGTTGGTTGTGGCTGATCATCACGATGATCACCTTATTTGGGTTTATGCAATTTTATAATTATGTCGATAGGCATATGAAGGGACCCATCATGC
Source organism: Paenibacillus sp. (assembly GCA_036498705.1). Classification (GTDB taxonomy): domain Bacteria; phylum Bacillota; class Bacilli; order Paenibacillales; family Paenibacillaceae; genus Fontibacillus. The sequence continues at coordinate 4,565 of DASYFA010000310.1, read as the reverse complement.
ATCTGGCCAGCATTCGCGTTAAGCAGCTTGCTACGGAATCGATTAATGAAGCGATCACTTCGCAGGTGGCGAATACGGATCAGGTTGATCGGCTGATTGATTGGAAGATGGATGGTAACGGGAAAGTATCCGGGTTCATGCTGAACTATTCCTCACATATGAAAATTACATCAGATACGATCGCAACGGTACGTAACACGCTGGAGGAAGTATCGCATTTGTCGGAGACGATTCCGTTGGGGCAAGCGCTGGGCAGCCCAATTCTAGCATCGTTTGGACCAAGAATTCCGATTAAGATCGAGCCTCAAGGGGACGTGAAGGTCGATTTGAACACCCGTAAGCAGGATGCCGGCATCAATATGATTCTGGTCGAGGTGTATTTGCGGGTGAAAGCGGAATTGTCCGTCGTCGTGCCGTTTGATATGGAACCGCAATCTGTAGAGACGGAAATCCCTGTCTCCTACCTGCTTGTTGTTGGCGATGTCCCTATGTATTACTATGACAGCAAAGGAAATCCGGTAGGCAATCAAGCCGGAGCTCCTAACATAGCATTACCGGCCCCAAATAAAACAGGTGAGGTGCCGTCTAGTGGAGACAGCAACTCACCTGGAGATGGAACGGTCATCCCGAAAGATGGGGAGCAGGGGACCGGGCAAGATACTGAGCATTAAAAGAATGGGCCGATGCTGGTCCGTAGTAGATGAGTGAGCCGTTAATCCGGGGATTATTTGCTACGTTTTCGCTCGGCCTTTTCCCATTGCTGGAGGAGGGGGTACGGATTAAAGGCCCACTCTGTTGTTCCGGTATCACGGTAAATCCCGTAATGAAGATGGGGAGGGAACCTTCCTTGCGTGCCCGGAGGACCGTATCCACTGCTGCCGACCCAGCCGATCACCTGGCTTGGTGTGACTAAATCGCCGATCTCGATTTTCTTCTCATATCCTTGTAGATGGGCGTAGTAATGATATCGATTGTTCAGATCGCGAATGCCAATGCGCCATCCACCATAGGGATTCCATCCCTTGGTCTCGATGATTCCATAGCATACACTCCGTACCGGTACTCCATAGGAGGCGAACAAATCTGTTCCTTCATGCGTGCGTAGGCCGCCCCACCCTCGCCGGTCTCCCCACGTATCACGATACGTGTAAATGCTGTTAATAGGGAGCGGAAATGCGCTAGCGGAAGGGTCGATATGCCCGAATGTTTTATAGATTTTAACGAATTGGCGTATGCGTTTGACGGCGGAATCAGTCTGATAATATCGCCACAGGGCAATCTGAAAATCTTCTTCCTCATAACCGAGACTGATCAGATAAGAGGCCATCGTGAACATGGCGTCATGGTCATCCGTTGGATCGGCGGCTCCATCTGCTGAAGCATCCTTGCCGATCCCACCGAACAAGGCAATCGTAGCCAGATTTTTATCGGCCGGATCGGGATTAATGGGTCCGGACCAGATGCCTTCTTTAAACCTGATGCTGGTTAACCGGTCGACTGGTTTGTCCTGTTTCGCTTTTTTGCGCGAGCGCGGCGTTATCGTACGTTCATACTGATCGATAGCAGCAAGCCAGTACCAAGGAATTTGTGTTTGAATGCTGATCTTCTCATATAGCTCCTGTCTAAGTTCATAGATGCTCAGACTGGTTTGGGCTGTCCCAGGTTTCTCAGGAGTAGCCGCTGCACGGGCTTTGGTGATTGCTTGCTCACCGATGGGCCAGGCTACTGTCAATGAAGCGGCGATCAGACAGCTGATCGTCTTGTTGCATAGGGATGAAAAGGATCTTCTCAAGGTATCGTCTCCTCCTTTGTGAGAGGTTTGTAGTCGATAGACGCAGGTCCACACTGACACTTAGGTTGGGACAAATGTTGTGTTTTTATTCCAATTTATTGAGTAGGTATTCCCAGGGATTCATGGTATAATAAATGTCATTGTGGGATTAGAAAGATCTATAATACAAAACGATGAAGAAGGAAGGTTTCTTATCTTGTCGAAGCTTGCAAATGAACCGAAACCGGACTGGATTAGAATTAAACTGACAACCGGCGATAACTATCAGGACATCAAAAAAATGATGCGTTCCAAAACTTTACATACTGTTTGTGAAGAGGCACGCTGTCCGAATATATATGAATGCTGGGCTAATCGTACAGCAACTTTCATGATTTTGGGCGATATTTGCACACGCGCCTGCCGCTTCTGTGCGGTTAATACAGGAATGCCTACTGAGCTGGATCTACAAGAGCCAGAACGTGTCGCTGAAGCTGCTGAAAATATGAATCTACGTCACTGCGTTATTACCAGCGTAGCTAGGGATGATTTGAAGGATGGAGGCGCCTCGATCTTTGCAGGAACAATTGCTGCTATGCGCAAGCGTCTGCCTCTCTGCTCTGTTGAAGTGTTGATTCCTGACTTTATGGGGGACGAGGCTTCTCTCCGTATTGTCATGGATGCGAAACCTGACATTCTTAATCATAATATTGAGACGGTAGAGCGTCTATCTGATCGCGTTCGGGCGAAAGCGAAGTACCATCGCTCTCTGGAGTTGCTGCAAAGAGCGAAACAGATGCAGCCTGATATTCCTACGAAGTCAAGCATTATGCTTGGTGTAGGTGAGGAATGGAATGAAATTCTGCAGGCGATGGATGATTTGCGGGCAGTAGACTGCGATATTCTAACGATCGGTCAGTATTTACAACCGACACCGAAGCATCTTCGGGTCGAGAAGTATTATACACCTGAGCAATTCGCAGAGCTGAAGGAAGAGGGAATGAAGCGAGGTTTTAGCCACGTTGAATCAGGTCCACTCGTTCGCAGTTCTTATCATGCGCATGAACAGGTTAAATCGGCCAAGAGCCACAAAGACGGCGCGGCTACGTTGTCTTAAGGGCGATTAAGGAGGGGGAGCCAGTGATCCACATTGGCGGCAGAACATATGAACTGATGTACAATCATAAGGATGCTTGGGATCAGGAAGCATTCAAGCAAAGATACAGCGAAGTGCTGGACCGCTATGATTACATTATCGGTGATTGGGGCTATGAGAAGCTGCGTCTAAAGGGCTTTCTGCGTGACAATCATCCGAAGGTAACACGCGACACGGCATATTCCGGTATTACCGAGTATATTAACGAGTATTGTAACTTTGGATGTGCCTACTTTGTTCTGCAGAAGATGAAAGATACTCCGAAAGAGCCTTCCAACAAAATAGCTTATGAAGAAGAGAAAACGGCTGCCGAGTAAATCGGCAGCCGTTTTATAATGGTGTTATTTTAATAAGATAAATGAATAATACCCTGCCCATAGCTCCACTTCAAATTCGGGAACTTCTGTCCGAAATCATGCAGTTCAACATAAGACTCATCGTCGATCATTTTAATACTCTTGGATGCTAAGGTGAAGCCAGTTTTCTTCCCGCTTTGATCTGTGATAACCAGCTTCTGGGCCGCCTTGTTCCAAGTCGTGCTGCCTTGTATGAGAGCTGCGAGTACTCGGGCCGGGGCGTAGACCTTGCTGCCGTTCTCCACAGTATCAATGTAACCGTTCAGTTCAACACCATTCACTTTCAACGAATAAGCACTGCCACTAAGGTCAACATGTTTCAGACCAGCTTTGTGCAGGCCAGTAATGAGCTGAGCGACCGGACTGCCTGTGATTTCGATATCGGGCTTCAGGCCGATATGATTGAAGTCTACTTTGTTCGGCGTTAAATAGCGCTCGATCGTCATCTTGAGATATCCACCGTTAGACAATTGGAAGACGTTCTGAATGCGGGCTTTGCCATAGGTCTGGGCTCCGATCACTTTGGCGATACCATTATCATGCAGCGCACCAGTAAGGATCTCGGAAGCGCTGGCAGTCCATTCATTTGTCAGAATAATGACGGGCATCCCAATATCTTTGCCGTCTGTGATACTTACTTTCTCCAGCTTGCCGCTTTTATCCGCCGTGTACATAAGTGTACCGCTCTTCATGAACTGACTGGCAATGTTCTGTGCCGACTCAACATAGCCTCCCAGATTATCACGCAGGTCGAGCACCATCGATTTCATACCTTGGCTCTTCAATGTACTTAATACTTTGGTGAATTCTTCGTCCGCGTCCTCTGAGAATGAAGCTATGGAAATATACCCAATTGTGCTAGAGGGAATGAGTTTTCCTGTTACCGAATTGAGTGAGAACTCAGTACGCTTGACGGGAAAGGTCAGGTTGTTTGTACCACGCTTGACTGTGATACGGATAATTGTATCCGCTTGTCCGCTAAGATCGATATCCTCCATATCGGCGACGGGAACCCCGTTAATTTTGGTAATGATATCTCCTTGCTTAAGTCCGGTATTCTTGGCCGGGGAGCCGTCCAGTACGCTGGTAATATACAGATTGTCTTTGGCATATCTAAGCGTAATGCCGATGCCGACATATTCCCGATTGATGCTACCTGCGAATTGCTCCATATCTTCAGGAGATAAATAATCGCTGTATGGATCATCCAGGGTATAGATCATTCCACGTATCGCATTATCGATAAATTCTTGCCTCTGTGCTCCCTCGATATTATATGAAT
>DASYFA010000309.1:0-26772 GCA_036498705.1 Paenibacillus sp. | reverse complement strand
AATGAAGAAGCCAAGAACAGGGTTATGCAGTTGGGAGAAAAGAGGGAGACTATTTATGTCATTGGTTCACCTGATATAGATATAATGTATTCTAATGACCTACCTTCTATAACCAAGGCAAAACAAAGGTACGATATTGCTTATGAAGAGTATGGCATTTTAATGTATCATCCTGTAACTACTGAGATTAATCAACTTGAAGGGAATATAAGAGAGGTAGTAGACGCAGTTATCAAGTCAGGTAAGAAATATGTAGTTATTTATCCTAACAATGATGAGGGCAGTCAAGTAATCCTCAATGAATATATTAGATTGGAACGAAATAATAATTTCAGAATATTTCCATCCATTCGTTTTGAATATTTTTTAACCCTGTTATGTAATGCGGACTTTATTATTGGAAATTCAAGTGCGGGCATTAGAGAGGCTGAGGTTTACGGCGTTCCTGCAATTGATATAGGTAGTAGACAACAAGGAAGATATGATATCGATAAAAGTAAAAGCATCATTTATACGGAGGATAATAAGTTTTTGATATTATCAGCAATTAAGTCCGTATCAGGGTTGAAATTTCATAATAAAGCATCGTTCGGTAAGGGCGATAGTGCAGAAAAATTTATGCGTATTCTAGAGGAGCAGACTATCTGGGAGAGAAGTCCACAGAAACATTTTGTTCCGCTAAGTATTCATAAATGAAATAGAGGTAGATCAAATGTTATCACCTAAAACTTTAGCTGTTATAACTGCCCGAGGGGGATCAAAGGGAATTCCTTTAAAAAATATTAAGCCGTTAAATGGGATTCCTATGATTAACTATACTATAGAAGCAGCTCTGAAATGTCATTGTATCGATGAGGTTGTAGTTTCAACTGATCATGAAGAGATTGCACGTATTTCTCAAAATGCGGGAGCGTTGGTTCCGTTTATGAGGCCTAAAGAGCTATCTACAGATTATGCGAAGAGCATTGATGTAGTCGCTCATGCAATTGAATATTACGAACAAGTGAATGGACGTTCTATAGAACATCTCATTCTATTACAGCCAACATCACCTCTAAGAACGGCAGAGGATATTGATGCTGCTTGGAGTGTCTATCTCGAAAGGAAAGCAGATTCTTTACAGAGTGTTGTTGAGGTTAGTGACCATCCTTATTATTTAAGAAAAATTAACGATGGTTTTATGATAAATTACGATAGGAATGAGTATAGAGAAAACTTGAGAAGACAGGATCTAGATAAAATATATAGAGTAAATGGGGCAATTTATATTGCACGAAGAGATTTAATTGTGGATAAAAAAACTTTCGTGGGCGAAAGAAACGCTGCATATATTATGAATAAAAATAAGTCGGTAGACATTGATGATATTTTGGATTTTTCATTAGCAGAACTTATTGTACAAAACAATACTTAACTAATGAGGTATGCAGTGTGAAAAGAAAAATAAATGTGTTACATATTGCAAGTTTCATAGGAAATATAGGTGACAATGCAAATCATAAGGGCTCCAAATTACTTCGAGATAAGTTTTTAGACTATGAGTTTAACATTACAGAAAAAGAAATCAGAAGATTTTATTGGAAAGAGTGGAGCTTTAATTCAGAAGAATTTGTTGAAGAGGCAAATCGATATGATCTTATTATGATCGGTGGAGGGAATTATTTCGAACTCTGGGTAAGTGGGTCAGAAACAGGGACCTCTATAGATTTAGGAATAGAATATATGAAAAAGATAAAAACTCCAATTTTATTCTATTCATTAGGTTGTGATTTGGGTCAGGGCGTACCCGAAGAGAATATAAATAAATTCAAGAATTTTTTAGATTTCTTATGCAGCAATAAACGATATTTTGTTAGTGTACGGAATGACGGGGCATTAGCAAATATTAATTTTTTATATGGACAAAGATACATTGATACTATATCGGAAATACCTGATGGAGGTTTCTTCACAACTATAGAAAATACTGAACATGTTGAAATTGAAAGAAATAAAAAAAATTTAGTTATTAATGTTGCAGGCGATATGCAAGATGTTCGGTTTTCAAATACATCTGGCGATATCTCATATGAGATATTTACAAGGAGCTTTGCTCATACAATTGAGCAATTAGAAGAGAATTATTGTAATGAAATAAACATTATATTTGTACCGCATATATTTAGAGATTTAAAAGTTATTTACGATATTATCAATGAAATGAATGATAAATTTAGAAGACAAAGAATTAAGGTTGCCCCTTATTTAGTTGGGGATCAGGGGCATGATTATATTTTCTCTTTATATAATCAAGCTGATCTGGTATTAGGAATGAGGTTCCATTCTAATGTATGTGGCTATGCACTAAAAAAGAATGTGATTGGACTAGTAAACTACCCTCAGATTAAAAACCTATATTCAAATATTTCTTCAAGTGAATACGTGGAAGTTAATAAAGAAGGGTATCAGACTAAACTGTTAAGTATGATGTTAGAGCATTTATCGAATCATAGTAAGTATGTAGATAAATCTCAGAAAATTTCCAATCAACTACAAGCGAATGCTAGGGACGAATACTTGAAGCTAAATGAATGGTTAATAGCTAACTTAGAAGGTGAATAAAATGAGTGGTAAAATTCAATTTTGTAAAAAATGCGTTATGCCAAATTCTAGACCAGGGATTAGTTTTGATGAGAACGGTGTCTGTGAAGCATGCAATAACTATGCAAAGAAGAAGCTAATTGATTGGAATAAACGATTTGAGGAGCTAGAGAGTCTGTGCAGAAAGTATAGAGGGATTAATGGTGATGGTTACGACTGTGCAATTGCAGTATCTGGTGGAAAAGATTCTACAATGCAAGTCTATGTAATTAAAGAATTACTAGGGATGAATCCATTATTAATTTCTGTTGATAATTGGAGTTGGACAGAAACGGGTTTAAAGAATAAAGCGAATATATCTGAAGCTTTTGGTTGTGATATTCTAACCTTTTCTTTGAATAAAAAGGTTGGAAAAAAAATGCTTCTCAAAGGGCTAAAAAAGCTAGGATCGCCAACGTGGTATATAGATGCAGCGATATACTCCGTTCCTGTGAAATTATGCATGCAAATGGGAATACAACTGCTCGTTTATGGAGAAAACGTGAATTATGAATATGGTGGTTCACAGAAGCAAGAAACATATTCAGCAAAAGAAATATTCTCTAATGATGTAGTTAAGCCAATCGATTGGAATGAATGGCTTGAAGATGGTATTACAATGAAAGATTTGTATAGCATTAAACAACCGACAATAGGGGAAATGGAAGAGAAAGGACTAGAACCTATTTATTTATCTTACTTTATCGAATGGGACACTCATCATAACTATGAAGTTGCAAAAAGATTGGGATTTAGACATATGGAGCATGAGTGGGTCAGAGAGGGAACAATAGAAAATTATAATCAAATAGATAGTCCTGCTTACTTAATAAACCAATGGTTTAAATATCCTAAGTTTGGACATTCAAGTACAACTGAGATGGCCTCAAGGTATATTAGAGCAGGGAGAATGGAAAGAGAGGAAGCTATAAAACTAGTTCTGGAAAGAGATCATAAGTTAGACCAGAAAGTTTTAGATGATTATTGTGAATTTGTAGGGATTACTTTAAAGGAATTCTGGCAAATTGCAGATCAGTGGTATAACGGAGAACTGTTTGAACAAGATAAATTGGGTGTTTGGCAGCAGAAGTTTAAATTGAATTAGATATAATTAATTTTTTGATTATTTTCTAGGAAACAGCAGTAGTATCGGTATGATCTTTGAAATTTAAAAGCTTAACTTTCAGTTATAATCACTAATGTTATTAAGTTACAGTAGCTACACATAGTCGCCAGTAAATGTTTACAATACTTTTACAGTAAAAGCTTTTCTTTGGTAATTGACACTGGTTAAGTTTGGGTGGTAAACTCAAAAGCGAGGGCTTGTTCTTTAAGGACCGAACTCTTACTTGATAATGAAGGGAATGTTAGTGCATGCAAGGTAAAGTAAAATGGTTTAACGCAGAAAAGGGATACGGTTTCATCGAGACTGAAGAAGGAACAGACGTATTCGTACACTTCTCCGCAATTCAATCCGAAGGCTTCAAGACTTTGGAAGAAGGCCAATCCGTAGAATTCGATATCGTCGACGGAGCTCGTGGACCACAAGCGGCTAACGTAATCAAATTATAATCATCCGGCACTTATAAGCCGACCTACATATATAATGTATGATGGTTAACAATTAGAGATTCGCTAGCAATGAGACCCTGGGATACCAGGGTCTTTGTTTAATATATGGCCGTAACTAACATTCTATTGGGAAGGGAAAATAAAAGATGGCCAAAGAATATGAAATTACCATGGCTGGGCATCCAAATGTCTATAATGGAGAACATCGTGATTTAAAGGTTTATTTTAGCGAGCCGGAACAAGGAGTAAATGAAGAAACAGGTTTAGTATTATTTATTGCTGGTTACGGTGGGAATGCAAATTCTAACGTTTACATAAAAATGCGAAAACAATTTGCCGATGCACATAACTTGGTTTGTATCCAATGTGATTATTTTGGCTATGAATTCATGCAAGCGCAAATCCTTAAAGAGGATATTGGAAACTTCAATGATATGTCGATTATGCAAGCACTTGATAATATTACAGCTGTGCTTGTTATCATTTCTATTTTGAAGGAGAATAATCTTTCCTTTAATGGGAAGAAGATAATATGCTATGGTGAATCGCATGGTGGTTATCTGGCGCTTCAATGCAATAGATTTGCACCTGACCTATTTTCGCTAGTTATTGATAATTCTGCATATGCTTATCCAGTTTATTTACAAGCTAATCGCTGTTTGCCTGCGCAAAATCTAGTGTTTGACTATTTTGTTAAACGAATTAACATTGACCATTCACTTTTACACTTGCCTAGTATTTATACAAATTTCAATAATCAAGCATCCATTGCATGTTTTCACGGCATTCACGATAGCATGGTGAACTACAGGGATAAAGAAAGTTTTTGTAATACTATTGAAAATTGCACCTTTTGTTTGGTGAAAGATCCATCAGTAACAGGAGGGATTTTTTCATCTACAGAGCATGGGCTAGGGGCCGATTTCTTGAAGCTATTTGAGTGGGCAATGGATAATTGCAAGGTGGAAAAAGAAAGAGTATATGATTTACCTAATGTTATTATCGAACTAAAAAGGCAAAAATACTTTTTCGACTACTCGTCAGGATTAGTAGCGATTGAATTACTAACGTAATCAAATTATAATCATCCGGCACTTATAAGCCGACCTACATATATAATGTGTGATGGTTAGCAATTAGAGATTCGCTAGCAATGAGACCCTGGGAAACCAGGGTTTTTTTATTTGTTCTGGCGTCATGATTTTGCCATTAACTTGCCTTTTACATTTTTTACTTTGGGTTAATATGTGTGATATAATAAAGGTGCAAAGTCAAAGGAGGAGTGCCCTATGAATTATAGTATTCGAGGACAACAAATTGAAGTGACCGAAGCATTGCGAGAATACGTAGATAAGAAGCTCAGCCGACTTGACAAGTACTTTGATGTACCGCCAACTACGGGTGGTAATGTAACGCTGAGTGTTGTACGAGGCTTGCATGTAGTCGAAGTCACAATTCCTCTTACAGGCGTAGTGCTACGTGCCGAACATCGAAGCGACGATATGTATGCATCGATGGATGGGGTCGTGGACAAGCTGGAACGCCAAATCCGTAAACATAAGACGAAGATCAACCGTAAATTCCGTCAGGAGAGCGGTCTGAAGAATTTGTTCGTCGAAGGTCCAGTGAACGGGTCTGCACGTGATGCAGAAGAAGACGAACTCGAAGTCGTTCGGACGAAGAAGTTCACTTTGAAACCGATGGATGTAGAAGAAGCTATTTTGCAAATGAATATGGTAGGTCACAATTTCTTCGTATTTGCTAATATTGAGACGAATGAGACCAACGTGGTATACAAACGGAACGATGGCAAATATGGATTAATCGAGCAAGAATAGCTGTAACAATTCGTATCCATTCATGACGATTGTTGGAATCTAAATGGTAATTCTTTCAATTGAAGTAAAAGGAGCGAGCCTTTATCCGCTAAGCGGATAAGGCTCTTTATTCATATAGGAGCAAATTGCTGATGTGCCACGGTGATGCCGTGTGTTGCGGCATTGATTACAAACTGTTACAATTTAGGCAAATCATCTGTATATGCGTGAAAGGGGTAAATCATGCTGGGATTAGTGAAGAAGATATTTGGCGACACGAATGAACGTGACGTTAAACGTCTGATGAAGACGGTAGATATTATTAATAATTTGGAACCTCAGTTCGTAGCTTTATCGGACGAGCAATTGCAAGGGAAGACCGCAGAGTTTCGTGAACGGATCGAGAAGGGTGAAACTTTGGAGGAAATTCTCCCAGAAGCTTTTGCTACAGTAAGAGAAGCTTCCAAGAGAACGCTTGGCCTGCGTCACTATGACGTGCAGTTGATCGGCGGTATGGCTTTGCATGAAGGAAGAATCGCGGAAATGAAAACCGGTGAAGGGAAGACGCTGGTCGGTACCCTGCCGGTTTATTTGAATGCTCTGTTAAGCAAAGGCGTGCATGTCGTTACCGTCAACGATTATTTGGCGCAACGGGATAGTGAGCAAATGGGCCAAGTCTATAACTTCCTTGGTATGACCGTTGGCATCAACCTGAACGGGATGGAGCATGAGGATAAACAGGCAGCTTATGCTTGCGATATTACTTATGGTACGAATAATGAGTTCGGCTTTGACTATTTGCGCGACAATATGGTTCTTTACAAAGAGCAAATGGTACAACGTCCGCTCTACTATTGTATTATTGACGAAGTTGACTCCATCCTGATTGACGAAGCACGTACTCCGTTGATCATTTCCGGACAAGCTGAGAAGTCGACGGAGCTTTACTATTTTGCTGATCGATTTGTGAAGAAGCTGGAGCGTGAAGAGGATTACACCGTTGATATCAAAGTAAAATCCGTAGCCCTGACTGAAAAGGGGGTTGCCAAGTCGGAAAAAGCCTTTGGTATCGAGAATTTATATGATCATAGTAACATCTTGCTGAACCACCATGTTACCCAAGCGCTGAAGGCAAATGTCATAATGCGCCGTGACGTGGATTATGTTGTTACTGAAGATGAAGTACTGATCGTCGATGAATTCACAGGTCGGATTATGCAAGGCCGTCGTTATAGCGATGGATTGCATCAGGCGATTGAAGCGAAGGAAGGCATCGAGGTTCAGAATGAGAGCATGACCCTCGCTACAATTACATTCCAGAACTATTTCCGGATGTATCGTAAGCTGGCCGGCATGACCGGTACAGCGAAAACCGAGGAAGAGGAATTCAAGAAGATTTACGGGCTTGAAGTGCTTCAAGTACCGACTAACCGTCCGAATCAGCGGGCCGATATGCCAGACGTTGTCTACAAGAGTGAGGAAGGCAAGTTCAGAGCGGTTGTGGACCAGATCGTAGAGCGCCATAAGAAGAATCAGCCGATCCTGGTTGGTACCGTGTCGATTGAGAATTCTGAGCTTCTCTCCGAGATGCTGAAGCGTAAGGGTGTTCCTCATAAAGTGCTGAACGCCAAATACCATGCGGAAGAAGCCGAGATTATTTCTCGCGCGGGCGAGCCGGGTTCCGTTACAATCGCTACGAACATGGCAGGACGCGGTACTGACATTTTGCTTGGCGAAGGTGTAAACGACGTTGGCGGTTTGCATATTATTGGTACAGAGCGTCATGAATCACGTCGGATCGATAACCAGCTTCGTGGTCGTGCCGGACGTCAAGGCGACCCGGGCTCGACGCAGTTCTATTTGTCGCTTGGTGATGAATTGATGAAGCGGTTCGGGGCAGATAACGTCATGAACATGATGGAGCGTCTTGGCTTCGAAGAGGATCAACCGATCGAGAGCAAGATGATTACGCGTGCGGTTGAATCCGCTCAAAAACGTGTTGAAGGTAACAACTTCGACGTGCGTAAAGTTGTATTGCAATATGATGACGTGATGAATCAGCAACGTGAGATTATTTATAAGCAACGCCGCGAGCTGCTTGAATCAGAGAATGTTAAGCAAATTGTCGTGGATATGATTAAACCGGTCATCGAGCGTGTCATTGCGGTTCATACCGCGGACGACATTCCGGAGAATTGGGAGCTACAAGAGATTGCCGATTACATGAATTCGAAGATGCTTGATGAAGGCGCATTGACCCGTGATGATCTATGGGGCAAAGAAGCCGATGAGATGGTCGAGTTCATCTTCGAGAAGGTTATGGCGAAATATGATACTCGTGAGCAGGCGATCGGTCCTGAACTGGTGCGTGAATTCGAGAAAGTTATTGCTCTGCGCGCTGTAGATAGCAAGTGGATGGATCACATCGATGCGATGGACCAATTGCGTCAAGGTATTCATCTGCGTGCTTACGGCGGTACGGATCCACTGCGCGAGTACCAATTCGAAGGATACGAGATGTTCAATGAGATGATTGCGACGATCCAGGAAGAGGTTGCGAACTATATTATGAAGGCGCAAATCGAGACGAACCAGGAGCGCCAGGCGGTCGTGGATGAGGACAAAATCTCGACTAGTGGCGAACCAGCAGAGAAACGTCCGGTGAAGCGCGACGAGCAGATAGGACGTAACGATCTTTGCCCTTGCGGCAGCGGTAAGAAATACAAACACTGCCACGGACAGAACGCATAATTAGACAGCGGGGAGCTTCCGTGATCGGAGGCTCCCCGTTTTTTTTATTTATTAATAGGGCGTCCTATTGTGATTGGCCCGAGAAATGTATAAAATGAGCGTAAATACTTAAAGTGAGTGTTCAAAAAGTTGAACAACCTCTTATACAGGAAGGTGATTGAGCAGCATGATCGATCCAAATGTAAAGCATGATATGAGAGAGATAGCTACGCGACTAACTAATCTTAGGGGGTCTCTTTGACTTAGACCTGAAGCAGGAAATGATCGCGAACTATGAAGAGAAAATGGCGGCACCAGACTTCTGGGATGACAATGATAAGGCCCAGGCGTTAATCGCAGAGATGAACGCAGTGAAGTCCTCTGTCGACCAATACAATATATTGCAGCAGGAGTACGACGACATCGAAATGATGGCGGAACTGGCTGAAGAGGAGAACGATGAGGCATTATTGTCGGAGATCAGTACCTCTGTAGCATCGCTGTTGAAGAAGCTGGAGGATTTTGAACTTCAATTGCTGCTGAGTGCTCCATATGACAAGATGAATGCGATTCTTGAACTGCATCCGGGTGCAGGGGGAACAGAATCCCAAGACTGGGGCTCTATGCTGCTTAGAATGTATACGCGCTGGGCAGAGAAACGCGGCTTCAAAGTCGAGACGCTTGATTACTTACCGGGGGATGAAGCCGGAATCAAGAGTGTTACGCTGTTGATTAAGGGCTACAATGCTTACGGATATTTGAAGGCGGAGAAAGGTGTGCATCGATTGGTGCGCATATCGCCATTCGATTCCTCGGGCCGTAGACATACCTCGTTCGTCTCTTGCGATGTAGTACCGGAGATTACCGATGATGTCGATATCGAGATTCGTACGGAGGATCTCAAGATCGATACCTACCGGGCGAGCGGTGCGGGCGGTCAGCATATCAATACAACTGACTCTGCGGTGCGGATTACTCACTTGCCAACCGGGATTGTCGTGACGTGTCAGAATGAACGCTCGCAGATCAAGAACCGCGAGCGTGCAATGACGATGCTCCGTTCGAAGCTCTATGAACGCAAGCTGGAAGAACAGAGGAAACAGTTAGATGAGATCCGCGGTGAACAATCGGATATCGCTTGGGGCAGCCAAATTCGCTCGTATGTATTCCACCCATACAGTATGGTTAAGGATCATCGTACCTCGGTGGAGACCGGGAATGTTGGTGCTGTAATGGACGGCGATTTGGACACGTTTATTGACGGTTATTTGCGGAGTCAGATCAGAACTGAAGGTTAATAGCGATACAAAAAGTATAATCCTACACATTTTATGGTAGAGCTGGGGAAGGGCAGGCTCCGACTTGTCTCGTTCTGGTTCTCCTGGTGTGTAGGATTTTTTAGATTATATCTAAGGAGGAGCTGGGGTGTCGTCAACAACCCGCAAACGAAGGCTTAACGAGTATTTTCCGGTAGATGGGCCGATTCGTCATACAATGGATACGGTCATGATTATTTTGGGTTCTTTTATTACGGCGCTGGCCTTCAATCTATTTCTTTTACCAAGCAATATTGCATCTGGCGGGGTATCCGGCATCTCGGTTATTGTCCAGTCGGTGTTCGGCATTGAGCCGGCATATACACAGTGGGCACTTAATATTCCTTTATTTATAGCAGGCTATTTGGTGCTGGGACGCAACTATGCTATCCGTTCCTTGCTAGGTACGATTGTATTGCCACTCTTCGTCTTCTTGACGAAGGATTGGTCTGTCCCAACAACGGATTCGCTGCTAGCTTCTCTCTACGGCGGTATTGGTGTCGGACTCGGACTTGGGATTGTCTTCCGGGGGCGCGCATCGACCGGGGGGCTATCGATACTCGCTCAGATTATTCAGAAGCTGACCCGGTTGAACTTATCGGTCTGTGTCGTGATAATGGATGGTCTGGTTATATTAACAGCTATGTTTGTGCTGTCGCCGGAGAAGGCGCTCTACGCGCTTATCGGACTATATATTACCGGTAAGATCATCGACATGATTGAGCTTGGCTTCAATTATACAAAGGTGGCTTACATCATTGCTGACAAGACGGATGAAATATCCGAGGCGGTGTTGAAGCATCTGGATCGCGGTTTGACCAAACTGGATGCTCACGGCGGATATACCGGAGAGGAGCGCACGGTGCTCATGGTCGTCGTGGGTCAGAGTGAGATAACGAGACTCAAGATGTTGGTCCAGTCGCTTGATCCGAGTGCCTTCGTGATCATTACAAATGCTCATGAAGTCCTAGGAGAAGGCTTCAAGAGGGTTGAGGGGCTATAGTATAGTCTCAGAATTCGTCTAATAAATTTTATAAGCACACTCTTTCTGGTGAAGGCCAGAGGGTGTGCTTTTTTTGTGCTGAATTCTCCTTCTATCAATTCTAGCGAAGCCAAAATTAAAATAATTAATGGTTGTATTTATATAAGTTCGACCGTATAATAATACATATTAATTACGGATTTATACATTTGATTGTATATAAGTGAGCGGTGGGAAGAGGGGATAGAGAGTGGATACTGTAAAAGTGAAGGTTGCAATCGTTGGTTCCACGGGCTACGGCGGCGTGGAGCTGATTCGTTTTTTAATGGGACATCCGCATGTAGAGATTGTATCGGTGATTTCATCCTCCAGCGCAGGCGAACCGATTGCGGATGGTTTCGCGCATTTGTCAGAGCTGATGGTACAGAATTTGGACGGAGTTGATCCGCAGGAGATTGCCGAGAAAGCGGACGTCGTGTTTACAGCAACTCCTTCAGGAGTCAGCAGCAAGCTGGTGCCACAGCTTCTTGAAGTGGGGTTGCGCGTCATCGACCTGTCGGGCGATTTTCGGATCAAGGACGGAGCACTGTATGAAGAATGGTATAAGCATGAGGCGGCGGATCAGAAGTGGCTGGATAAGGCAATTTACGGACTATGTGAAATTAACGGGGATCTGGTGATCGGATCAAGCTTCATCTCCAACCCTGGCTGCTATTCTACCACGACACTCCTTGGACTGATTCCTGCTCTTGACGCAGGCTGGATTGATCCGACAAGCATTATTATCGATGCCAAGTCAGGTGTATCCGGTGCAGGACGGGGAACGAGTCTGATGACTCATTATGCGGAAATGAATGAAAATATGAAAGTATATAAAGTAAACAAGCATCAGCATATTCCAGAAATAGAGCAAGAGTTAACGCTCGCTGCCGGTACTCCGGTGACGGTGACCTTTACTACGCATTTGGTGCCGATGACGAGAGGTATTATGAGCACGATGTATGCAAAATTGCAGGGCGATTATACAGAAGAAGGACTTGTCTCGTTATACCGCGAATTTTATGCTGGAAGACCGTTTGTACGGATCCGTGAAGCGGGTAAGTGGCCGGCGACGAAGGAAGTATTCGGTTCGAACTATTGCGATATCGGATTCTCTGTGGATGAGCGGACCGGAAGAGTCACGATTGTTGCTGTGACGGATAATGTTGTCAAAGGTGCTGCCGGTCAGGCGATACAGAATTTGAATCTGATGATGGGCTGGGACGAGACGACCGGACTTAAGCTGAGTCCTGTGTATCCATAATCGGTTGTGAACGGCGAACAGAGATGAATAGATGAAATTAATAGATGAAATTAATAGATTCATAAGATAAATAGGATTCAGGAAATGGAGAGGATCGTCATGGGAGTGGTTAGTTTGTATCAGATTGTTGCGGAAGGCTCGATTACTTCGCCGAAGGGATTCCAGGCCGGCGGCCTGCACTGCGGCCTGAAGAAGACATCGCGTAACGACCTCGGCGCGATATATTGTGAGGTGCCGGCGACGGCGGCGGCGGTCTACACGACCAATGTATTCCAAGCTGCACCACTGAAAGTAACGCGGGAATCTATCGCGTTAAATAATGGGCAGCTACGGGCTGTGGTCGTGAACAGCGGCAACGCCAACGCATGCACTGGCCGCCAGGGCGAGGCCGACGCATATGCGATGCGCGCGGCAGCTGCGGACGCTTTCGGCCTTGTTGCAAGCGAGGTGGCCGTTGCTTCCACTGGCGTCATCGGCGAATTGCTGCCGATGGACCGCGTAGCCCGCGGGATTGCGGGCCTGCCAGCAGCGCTGGCGGTAGGCGAAGTAGGCGCTGACCAATTTGCGCAAGCGATCCTGACGACAGACCTGGTTAAGAAGGAGTCTTGTGTAACGCTTACCGTGGACGGCCATGAAGTGATGATCGGCGGAGCGGCCAAGGGTTCGGGGATGATTCACCCGAATATGGCTACGATGCTTGGTTTCGTAACAACGGATGCTGCGATTTCTCCGCAGGCACTGCAAAGCCTACTAGGTGAGACGACGAATGTAACGTTCAATATGATTACCGTGGATGGCGATACGAGTACAAATGATATGCTGATTGCCATGGCCAGCGGCCTTGCCGGCAATACAGAGCTGACGCCAGAGCATCCGGATTGGGATAGCTTCGCGGCTGCCTTCCGCCATGTGTGCCAGACGTTGGCTCAGGCGATTGCCCGCGACGGAGAAGGGGCGACGCGTCTCGTTGAGGTGACAGTGAATGGAGCGGTCACGGATCTGTCGGCGCGTGCCATTGCCAAGACAGTGATCGGTTCCAGCCTTGTGAAGTCGGCGGTATTTGGTGCCGATGCGAACTGGGGACGAATCATTGCAGCGGTGGGTCGTGCCGGCGAGCCGGTAAATCCAGACACCGTTGATATCCAGCTCGGCAGTATCCCCGTGTTGTCCAGCTCGCAGCCGGTGGCTTTTGACGAAGAGGAGGCCCTCTCCTATTTGCAGGGTGACACGGTCGTGATTCATGTGGAGCTTCATAATGGCCCAGGCAAAGCGACCGCTTGGGGCTGTGATCTAACCTATGACTATGTACGAATCAACGCGGCTTACCGCACTTAATACGGGTTTTTGAACACATATTTTATTTGATATTATCTATCAATCTATCATAAGGAGGTTCATACATCATGGAGACAGCTATAGAGGGGAACGAGCTCCTGGTGAATCAGGAATGGGAGAAAGGCACGTTTGTGATGAAGTGCGGCGGTAGCACGCTTGAGGAATTACCGGATTCTTTTTACAGTGATCTGGCGAAGCTGCAGGCCGAAGGCGTACAGCCTGTTATCGTGCACGGCGGTGGCCCAGCAATCTCAGACAACTTGAACAAGCTGGGGATCGAGACTCACTTTGTGAATGGTCTCCGCTATACTTCCGAGGAAGTACTGGATGTGGTGGAGATGGTGCTTGCCGGAAGCATTAACAAGAAGGTGGTCCGTCGCATCGGTCAATCGGGTGGCAAAGCGCTCGGGATGTCGGGAGTCGACGGTGGATTGATTATTGCCAAACCGGTGCAAGCCGCTGCAGAAGTTGGCCTGGTCGGCGATGTGACCGATGTGAACGCAGAGTTGATCGAAGGTGTTCTGCAGCTTGGATATATGCCCGTGATTGCACCGGTCGGCGTAGGAACAGACGGTAGCCGTTATAACATTAATGCCGATACAGCAGCTGGGGCTGTTGCTTCGGTACTGGGTGTGAAGCAGATGATCGTCGTTACGGATGTTCCAGGAATTCTCAAGACTACAGGTGGAGAGAAACGTGTGCTTGAGACAGTAACCGTACAACAGATTGAAGATATGATTCTGACCGGAGAAATTTACGGTGGTATGATCCCGAAGGTGCGGGCGGCGATTGCCTGCATTCAGGGGAAGGTAGATGAGGTTGTTATTGTGGACGGCAGCGAGCCGGGAATTCTGGGCCGGGTATTATCCGGCGAGAAAATTGGCACCCGGATCGTACGCATGGGCTAATATAGATATCACTATTAAATAATAGGAGTTGAAAAACATGGCACAAAGCGCACTTTTCCCGTCTTATTCGCGTTATCCGATTAATTTGGTTAAGGGGCATGGTAGTTGGTTATGGGATGATCAAGGCAATCGTTATCTCGATTTCATGAGCGGCCTTGCGGTGACCAATCTTGGGCATGCACCAGAGAAGGTGAAGCAGAAAGTGAAGGAGCAGCTCGACGAGCTGTGGCATGTCTCGAATCTGTTCCAGATTCCGCAGCAGGAGCAGGCGGCGCGATTGTTGACCGAGGTCAGCTGTGCGGATGCCGTGTTCTTTTGCAATAGTGGGGCTGAAGCGAATGAGGCGGCGATCAAGCTGGCACGTCGTTATCATCAGAAGATTAAGGGTGCGGACCGCTATGAGGTGATTACGTTCGAGCAGTCTTTCCACGGTCGTACGCTGGCAACATTAACGGCGACTGGGCAGCAGAAGGTGAAGGATGGCTTCCTCCCGCTTCCAGCAGGCTTCAAGACGGTTCCTCTGTACGATATGGATGCGCTGCAGGCGGCGATCGGCCCACATACGGCGGCGATTATGATTGAGATGATTCAGGCTGAAGGTGGCGTCTATCCGGTAGACCCTGAATTTGTACAGGGGCTATCCAAGCTCTGTCAGGAGCAAGGACTGCTGCTTATTATCGATGAGGTGCAGACAGGAATGGGACGTACCGGTTCCTGGTTTGCCCATCAGCAATACGGTATCGAGCCGGACATCTTCACCGCAGCCAAAGGGATCGCTAGCGGACTACCAGCAGGGGCGATGCTTGCCAAGGAATATTTGCGCGAAGCATTCTCTCCAGGGAGCCACGCTTCTACCTTCGGTGGCAATCCGGTAGCGGCAGCTTCGGTCATTGCAACGCTAGAGACCATGAAGGAAGAGAATACGCCGCAGAAGGCGGCGGATGCTGGAAGCTATCTAGTTGAACGCTTGAAAGAGGTGTTCGACGGGCAGTCTTTTGTGAAGGATATTCGTGGCATGGGCCTCTTGATCGGGATTGAGTGTGCAGAGCCAGTCGCTGAGCTTGTTACCGCCGGTCAGAAGAATAAGCTGTTATTCGTAACCGCGGGTCCTAATATTATTCGGCTGCTACCGAACCTGCACGTAAGCCGTGAGGAGATCGATCAGGCAGTGGATACACTGGCAGCAATCATTACAACATATACGAGCAAGGAGGAAGCAAAACTATGAGCCTAATTCAACCATTGACGGACAAAACTTTTAATTTGCACGGTCGTGATTTTTTGGAAATGGATGATTACTCCACTGAGGAGATTCAATATTTGATCGATTTAGCTATTGAGCTGAAGCGCAAGCAAAAGAACGGAGAAGTATATGAGCCGCTGAAGGGAAAAACGGTCGGTCTGATTTTTGAGAAATCTTCGACTCGGACACGTGTATCCTTTGAGGTGGGGACGTATCAACTGGGGGGACACGCGCTGTTCCTTAGCAAGAATGATATCCAGTTGGGTCGCGGGGAGACGATTGCCGATACAGCTGGAGTAATGTCTCGTTATTTGGATGGGATTATGATTCGGACCTTCGGGCATGACAAGGTGGTTGACCTGGCCAACTTTGCTTCCATTCCGGTCATCAACGGCCTAAGCGATCTGGCGCATCCTTGTCAGGTACTAGCGGATTATCAGACAATCTATGAGCACAAGGGGAAGTTGCAAGGCATTAAACTTGCTTATGTCGGCGATGGCAACAATATGGCGCATTCCCTTATGATCGGCGGGGCAAAGCTGGGCGTGCATGTCAGTGTAGCAAGTCCAGAAGGCTATGCACCTGATGCGGCGGTGGTACAGCAAGCACAAGAGTTCGCCAAGGCTACGGGTGCGATCATTGAAG
The DNA here is from genome assembly GCA_036498705.1 of Paenibacillus sp. Classification (GTDB taxonomy): domain Bacteria; phylum Bacillota; class Bacilli; order Paenibacillales; family Paenibacillaceae; genus Fontibacillus. Next base: position 10,302 of record DASYFA010000309.1, on the reverse strand, counting down.
TGGTTCATGATCCGAAGGCTGCGGTTCAGGATGCCGATGTGATCTACTCGGACGTCTGGGCAAGCATGGGCTTTGAGGAAGAACAGAAGCTGCGCGAGATCGCCTTCAAAGATTATCAGGTCGATGAACAGCTGGCCTCCTATGCTAAGGATGATTATGTATTCATGCATTGTTTGCCAGCCCACCGCGGGGAAGAAGTTAGCGAGGGTGTCATTGACGGTAAGCATTCAATTATTTTTGATCAAGCTGAGAACCGCCTGCATGCACAGAAAGCGCTGATGGCAGCATTAATGGGATAAATATAAATCCTATATAAGTAGAACTAACGAGTGCGGATGAAGGCAACGGGTGAAATGTTCTTCCGATCGCTGTTGTTCATGGATTTCTTGATTTTATAGAATCTAACGAGGTAGAAATCCATTCACAAAGGCGAACGCTACGCTTCTCCAGAATCATTTCCCCCTTTTGCACTCTCCTGCGTTTGGGTTCAACTTATATAGTTCTAGAGAGGAAGAGGAACTATGGCGAAGCAAAAAATCGTATTAGCGTATTCCGGAGGGTTGGATACTTCCGTTATCTTGAAATGGTTGAAGGAAACTTATGATGCGGAGATCATCGCGTTTACAGCGGATATCGGTCAGAAGGAGGAATTGGAGGGGCTTGAGGCTAAGGCACTTGCCACCGGTGCTTCCAAGGTATATATCGATGACTTGCAAGATGAGTTCGCCAAGGATTTCATCTACCCGATGTTCCAGTCTGGAGCGTTGTATGAGGGACAATACTTGCTTGGTACGAGTATCGCTCGTCCATTGATCGCGAAGCGGATGGTAGAAATCGCACGTAAAGAGGGAGCAACAGCGATCGCTCACGGAGCGACAGGCAAAGGTAATGACCAGGTAAGATTTGAGCTGGCTGCGGCTGCAATTGCACCAGAGATCGCGGTCATTGCACCATGGCGTCTGAACGAGTTCCGCGACCGTTTCCCGGGCCGGGCGGAGATGATCGAATATGCCGAAGCAAATGGTATCCCAGTTACTGCATCGGCTTCGAAGCCATATTCCATGGACCGCAATTTGCTACATATCAGTTATGAGAGCGGTGTGCTGGAGGATCCATGGTTTGATGCGGCAGCGCCAGAGAACAAGGATATGTACCTGCTCAGCGTCTCGCCGGAGGATGCTCCGGATCAAGCGGAATATGTTGAACTGGATTTTGAGCAAGGCAATTGCGTAGCCATTAACGGCGAGCAGCTTAGCTCGCTGGGTATCATGGAGAAGTTGAATGAGCTTGGCGGCAAGCATGGCATCGGCCGTGTTGATATGGTAGAGAATCGCTTCGTAGGCATGAAGAGCCGCGGTGTATATGAGACGCCAGGCGGAACGATTCTGTTCACAGCGCACCGCAAGATGGAGTCGCTGACGATGGACCGCGAAGTGATGAACCTGCGTGACAGCCTGATTACCCGCTATAGCACCCTCGTCTACAACGGCTTCTGGTTCGCACCGGAGCGTCTCGCACTGCAGGCGTTGGTCACAGAGAGCCAGAAGAATGTAACGGGTACTGTGCGCGTGAAGCTGTACAAAGGCAATATTATCGCTGCTGGCGTGAAGAGTCCGGTAAGTCTCTACAATCCGGATATTGCTACGATGGAAGCCGATCCTACTCAGGCTTATGATCAAGGGGATGCTACAGGCTTCATACATCTGAACGCACTGCGTCTGAAGGTAAGCTCTGGAGTAGAGCAGAACAATAAATAACTAAATTATAGTGAGGGAACTACCTCTTTTAGGATAGGAGTGGGTCAGGTGAGCAAACTGTGGGGCGGACGTTTCACGAAGCAGACGAACAGGCTGGTTGAACAATATACGGCATCGATTGGCTTTGATAAGCTGCTGGCAGAGGAAGATGTGCAGGGAAGTCTGGCACATGTGAGTATGCTAGGCAAATGCGGAATTCTGCCGGAAGAGGATGTCGATAAGATTAAAGAGGGACTTCATACGGTACTCGGCCAAATTCGGCGCGGGGAACTGGAGTATTCTATTGAAAATGAAGACATCCATATGAATATCGAGAAACAACTGATCGATGAAATCGGTCCTGTTGGCGGTAAGCTGCATACCGGACGCAGCCGCAATGATCAGGTCGCAACGGATATGCATTTATATCTGCGCAAGCGGGTGGTAGAATTTGTGGGCTTGCTGCACGATCTGCAGGATGCACTGCTGGAGCAGGCTAAGGCGAACCAGGAGACGATTCTGCCAGGGTATACACATCTGCAGCGAGCTCAGCCGATTCTGTTCGCGCATCATTTAATGGCCTATGTGTCAATGTTCCAACGGGACATTGAACGTCTGCAAGATAGCTACCGGCGTATTAATGTGCTTCCTCTTGGTGCGGGAGCGCTGGCGGGGACGACCTTCCCGATCGACCGTCACTATGTCGCTGAGCAGCTTCACTTTGACAGCGTCTATGAGAACAGTCTGGATGCAGTCAGCGACCGCGACTTCATTATCGAGTTCCTGGCTGATGCTTCAATCCTGATGATGCACTTATCGCGGCTGAGCGAGGAACTGGTTCTGTGGAGCAGCACAGAGTTCCGGTTCATTGAGCTAGATGACGCATTCTGCACCGGAAGCAGTATTATGCCGCAGAAGAAGAATCCGGATGTACCGGAGCTGGTGCGTGGTAAGACCGGGCGTGTCTACGGCAATCTGATGGGACTGCTTACCGTCCTCAAATCACTGCCGCTGGCCTATAACAAGGACATGCAGGAGGACAAGGAAGGAATGTTCGATACGGTAGAGACATTGCAGGGGGCACTCAAGTTGTTCGCTCCAATGATCGCTACGATGAAGGTGAACAGAGATCAGATGCGCAATGCGGTCAACAAGGATTTCTCCAACGCGACCGATATCGCGGATTTCCTGGCTAACAAAGGCATGCCTTTCCGCCAAGCCCATGAGGTGATTGGGAAGACCGTGTTGTATTGCATTCAAAATAACAAGTTTCTGCTCGATCTGACGCTAGATGAATTTAAGCAATTCTCTTCTCTGTTCGATGAGAGCATCTATGATGTGTTGCAGCCTGAGGCGGTAGTCAATGCCCGCAATGTATACGGTGGAACGGCCTCCGGTCAGGTAGCGGCAGCGATCGGACGTGCGGAGACAAAACTCGCGGCAACGGCTGATTGGGTCGTGGAGTATACGGATAAGAGTAAATAGAGCGAACATACGCTGTATTATTGAACTATTGAACCATCGTGTCCATTTGTGGATGCGGTGGTTTTTGCGTTATGAAACTTAGTGAATAAAGATTATGAAATTATCATGAAAATTTCAGATACATATTAACATTTACACGAATTTTGTCGAAGAAAGGGATATCCAGCTATATACCCTGAAAAGTCATGTGAAATCACTACATATTAAAATACAGCATTGAAATACATATTTTTAGGTGGGAATAGTAGGGGAGGTATATCACTTTCTGAGATAATAGGGGGAGCTTTTTTTGAAGCAAATTTTCAAACGTTTATATTCTCTAGTAGAAGTACGTACGATGCGTAACCGATTATTCATATTGTTTGCTGTTATGTTTATCGTGCCTAATGTTCTGATTGCCTATAGTAGTTTTGAGAGTGCCAAGAAACAGCTTCAGGTACAAACAGATGAGATCATGAAGATCAGTGCAACTGAATTCGAAGATACCTTGGATCGTGTTGTTGAGGCTCAGGTCCATAATTTAGACCAATTGGTGATGGAGATCGATTCGAAGGGAATTGACAGCAACTCACCTGAATTAAGACGTCTGATTGAACTCTTTGAGGAGAAGCATCCGGGTATTGAAAATGTTGTTGCCAGTACCAACAACGGCGCTTGGATGGTAGCGCCGAACCCTGGCAAACTGGATTATGATCCGAGAGAGAGAGAGTGGTATAAGGCCGCAATGGAAAATCCCGATCAGACTGTGATTATCGATCCATTTCGTTCGGCATTAACGGGCAATTATAACCTATTCATTAGTCACGCACTGGCCGATGGGCAAGGAGCATTGACGATATCTGTGGATCTAGCCAAAATCAATGAGATGGTTGGAAAAGTAGAATTAGGAAAGGGAAGATTTATTTATATCATAGATCGGACGAATCATGTTGTGGCATCTCCGACACTAGCAATTGGTGATGAGGTTGAAGGGGAGTATGTGGAGGAGATCAAGGCGTCTATATCAGGCTTCCTTAATTATACTAGTCCGGTTAGTGGAAAGCCACAGCGGGCGTATTACGTAACCAATTCATGGACGGGATTTAAAATCGTCGGAGTCATGGAAGAGGATGAAATTAATAAGGCTGCGATGCCTATATTCTGGAACTCACTGATTGTGTCAGGAGTATCTTTGATCATCGGTCTTGGACTACTGTATTTCGTCGTTCGTGCGATTACGAAGCCGATAGAACGACTGAACATATCCTCGAAAAGGGTTAGTGATGGCTATTTGAATGAGCAGGTCCCTGTTAGCAGCAAGGATGAAGTCGGCCAACTATCGGTTAACTATAACAACATGGTGGGGTCGATACGGGGAATTATCGGTAGCGTCGCTGAAGTCTCTAGCCAGCTCGCGGCATCTAGTGAAGAGTTGACAGCTAGCACAGAGCACAACTCCAAAGCGGTAGAACATGTCGTTGACCTCGTTCAGGATGCTTCCGTAGGTGCGGAAGCACAGGCGGTCTCTTCAGCAGAGGGAGCAAGGGCGATGGAGGAGATGTCTCAAGGTATATATCGAATTGCCGAGGCATCCAATCAAATTGCGAGCTCATCTTCTCAGACGGAGCAGGACATTCAGAGTGGTAATGAGAAAATGGAAATTGTCGCAGCACAGATGGATGAGATTCACCGTGCCACAGCAGAATCAGCTGATCTGATACGTCAAATGACTGAGATCAGCTCTCATGTTACCGATATGAGTGCAGCGGTATCGGACATTTCCGTGAAGACGAACCTGCTGGCTCTGAACGCCTCGATTGAAGCGGCAAGAGCGGGCGAGGAAGGAAGGGGCTTCGCCGTTGTAGCTGGAGAGGTGCGCAAGCTGGCCGAACAGTCGAAGCTGACGGTTGAGAAGATCCAGCAAAGCTTGACGATGATGGCTGAATTAACGGGACGAGCTTATACGAAGATGAGTCAGGATGTGGTTACTAACGTAGAGCTTGGTATGACCGTTACGGGCGATGCTCAGACGGCATTCCAACAAATCGAGCAGTCGACCAAGCATATAATAGAGCAGATTCAGGATGTATCGGCTATTACCGAGCAGATGTCGGCTAGTGCAGATCAGGTAACGGCTTCGGTGGCCCGTATTGCCGATACGTCGGCCAAGAGCCAAGATGCCTTCCAGAGCGTTACGGCAGCAACGGAGCAGCAGCTTGCCTCGATCCAGGAGATCGCTTCTGCGGCGGAGGGCTTGGCCAAGATTGCCAACGAAATGAACGGCCAGGTGGAGTATTTCAAATTCGATAAAGAATAAAGTCAGACCTTAAAATCAAGTCTCTAACGTATTTAGTTAATGCGTTGGAGACTTTTTTTGTCCAGCTCTAAAGGGAAGGGGAATGATGTACTTTTGCCAACTTTACAACGTAACAATGTTATGTTACATTATTTCGTAGAAAAGGGGTATATGAATGAGCGAGGACTTAATTTCTAAGAAAGAACTTCTGGATTTGACTGGAATATCCTATGGGCAGTTGTATCGCTGGAAGCGTAAAAATTTGATTCCCGAACAGTGGTTCATCCGCAAATCGTCTTTTACTGGACAGGAGACCTTCTTCCCGCGCGACAGGATTATACAGCGGATCGACAGGATTCTGAATATGAAGGATGATCTGTCCCTGGATGCGCTGGCAGATGTATTCTCACCAAGTCTGGCTGATATCCAATTAACAGCTGGGGAAATCATGGAGCGTAATATTGTTACATCATCTGCTTTGAATTTATATATTGAAACGGTTGATCCTGCGGCACAGCATATGATATTCGAGTTCGATAAGCTGCTCAGCATTTATGTGCTGGATCGATGGCTTCAGAGCGGGGATATTGCGCTAGACGAAGGTCGGCTTTTGGTTCAGGCGCTGAATGAGCATTTGCCGCGGATGACGGGAATGGAATGCGGAATCATTTTGATTCGTAAAATGGGAGTGTCGGCCTTCCTTCTCGTCCCTAATGATCAGGAGATTTACATGGATCCTGGAGTGAAGATTGTCGCCCATTTATCGCTGGCACAATGTACTGAAGAATTAAAACTACTTGTTAACAGGAATGAGGGTTAAGTTCATGGGGAATGAATTCAAGGATTTGAAGATTAACGGAATCGGCCAGGTGGCCGGTGGAGTCTATGGGAAGATTGTAGCGGACGGGCTTGCGACCTTGAACGGCGACGTTGTCTGCGATTCACTAACAGCTAACGGTACGTTGAAGGTGAAGGAATCTGTTGAAGCGGGAAAATTTCGTATGAACGGGACTGGCACCGCATCAGGGCCGATTCGCGGCGGTGAACTGCGAGTTGATGGCATGCTTAAGGTGGATGGATACGTGAAATACGATGATATCGATATTAACGGGATGCTGACGGTGACCGGGGGAATAGCCGGTGATCACGCCAAGGTCGATGGTGGAATGAAGACGGGGGAAAATGTAGAGTTTGAGCATTTGAAGGTCCACGGCCAGATTCGCGCTGGAGGGATGATTAATGCCGGGGAGTTAGAGATTCTTCTAGAGGGAAGTAGTCAGGCGCGTGAGATCGGCGGTGAACGTATTGTAGTAAAACGGAAGCTGACTTCTCCGCGAAGATTGTTAAGCCTGTTGTCATCCTCTTTGGCAGCGAAGCTGACTGTCGACTCTATTGAAGGCGATATCGTTGAGCTGGAGGAGACGCGGGCTAGGATCGTTCGCGGAAATATGGTGAAGGTCGGACCTGGCTGCGAGATTGAACGAGTGGAATATAAGCAGCACTGTGAGATTGATCCGAAAGCTTCGGTTGGCAGCGCTGAGCAGGTGTAATGTGAATAATACAGGAGGTGTAATGAACATGACTGTAGGGGATAATGAGCATCGCGCTGACTTGCGGATTATCGGCAACAGCAATTCGAACGGCGGGATATTCGATAATGTTAAGATTCTTGGCGATGCAAAGATCGATGGTGATATTGATTGCTCCACATTCAGGGGTACGGGCAACTTAGACGTGGAAGGAAGTCTGCGAGCTGAGAGCCTCAAATCGACGGGGGAGATCAGAACGACGGAGGACTTGCAGGGCGGTAGCCTGACGATAACAGGGAACCTACGGATTGGTAGAGACCTGTCTGCGGCCAAGACAAATTTCATTGGAGATGTTGAGGTTGGCAACCGGATATCTGGTGAGGAGATCTCTATTTTCGGTAATTGTACCGTCCGCCATGACGTCCAAGCCGAGTATTTCCGAGTGAAGGGAGCACTGCAAGTGAACGGCATGCTCAATGCGGGCAAGATTGAGGTCGATCTGTATGGTAGAAGCGCAGTTGCCGAGATTGTGGGCGGAGAGATCAAGATCGAGCCAAGTACTGTCCAGAAATGGGTCTCGTTGTTCACATTCAAAGGTCTTCCGCAATTGGAGACTGAAGTGATCGAGGGAGATCGTCTATATCTGGTGAATACGATTGCCAGAGTGGTACGTGGTTCAACCGTAATCATCGGAAAGGGCTGTCAAATCGGCCTGGTGGAGTATCAGGAGAGCTTGAAGCAAGATAAGGATGCCGTGATTGAGGAGAGCAGATACGTTGGGCTATAGAATGGACGTTTCGTCTCTAAATTCATTCGTATGAATAGACTGGAATTTAAAAAGACTTCTTTTGTCGGTAGTTCAGCTTAGTAGCAGCTACACGGACAAAAGAAGCTTTTTTTGTCGTTATAGGGGATCATCTTATTTAGAGCTGATATATCCTTTACGTCCGGCAGCATATCCGAAGACAATGGTCAGTACAGACATCGAAACGATCGTGGCCAGCGGCGCGTTCCAGCCGCCGCTAACGTCATGGATGAAGCCGAATAGGGTCGGGCCAACTGCAGCTAGTAAATATCCGATCGATTGGGACATACCTGACATGGCCGCTGCCTGTTCGGATGTATGTGAGCGCAGCGAGAAGAAAGTTATGACCAGACTGAAGGTGGTACCGCAGCCAAGTCCGATTAACATAATGTATAACGGTGCTAGATGATGCGGCCCGATCCATATACCGCCGAAGCCGAGCAGGAAGAAGGCGGAGGATGCAGCGGTAATCCATCTCTGATCCTGCGACCTTGTAGCTATCAGTGGCATTACGAAGGAGCCGATCATGCTTAGAATTTGCATAAGCGAGAGCATCCAGCCCGCCTTAGCCATATCCATACCTTGTTCGTGTAAAATTTCTGGCAACCAGGATACCCCGATGTAGAACATAATGGATTGGAAGCCCATATAGATTGTAACGAGCCAAGCAACGGGAGAGCGCCATACTTGAACCGAGTTCTGCGTGCCGGTATTTCGTACAACGTCAGGCTTAGCTTTATTAGCCATGCTCGAACGGCGTAATAGCGGCAGCCACGTTAATGCTGTAGCCAGGGCCAACACGGCCCAGATGGCCAGCGATCCGCGCCAGCCGAGGAAGGTCAGTGAGAGCGGGATACTGACTCCTGAGGCAATGGCCGCCCATAGATTCATGAATGATGAATACAATCCAGTCATCATCCCGATTTGCCGTGGAAAATCGCGCTTGATCAAGCTGGGAACGAGGACATTGCATATGGCGATAGCAATGCCGGCTAGCGCAGTACCTATGAATAGAGGGGCAATGCCCTTCACAGAGCGAACCAGAATGCCGACGATCAGCAGCGCAGTGCTAATGAGTAGGGTAAGCTCCATGCCGAAGCGAATTGAGAGCTTCGGTGCGACCAGGGCGAACAGGCCAAAGGCGATCAACGGCAGCGTTGTTAGCATGCCTGCCATCGTATGCGTAAGTCCTGTTGAGGTCTGAATTTGCGTGATGAGCGATCCGACGCCTGTTAATGGCGATCGAAGAGTAGCAGCGGTCAATAGAACCGCGATAAAGAGCAACGGCGTGGCTGATTTCGTCGCATGTAAGGCTTTAGCCTTGGGATCAGCGGTAACCTCATTGGATTTCATAATTGCTGCTAGCCACCTTCCGATTTCTACCGAATGTATAATATCAATTCGGGGTGAAATGTATGTAATTAAAAGTTCATTTAACGATAGCACATGAAAACTTTTGCAATCAATAGATAAATTTATACGAAAAGAAAAAACATCTGCATTTCCTGTATTGTTGTAATTTTCAACTACAACATAAGGAGTAAGCAGATGCAGAACCAGTATATTAACTCAAACCTCGAATTTCGCTTCTCACCATTTGTTCGACTTTCAGATACTGATCGCGTGCGATCATGATGGAATGTGTTTTACGCTGCATTTCTGCAGCAATCCGTCTGCTGCGATTTCGGACATCGTCAATCGCCTTCTGAAGCTGACGAATTTGGCTTTGCACGTTAGGTTCGCTGTAGGCACGCGAGATGTCAGACACAATTCGGTCCGCATCGCTCATGATCCGCCCTGTTGTAGACACGAAATCGTCGTCCATCCGTTTGAACTTCATCTGTAAATCACTGAGCCGGTCCACGCTGACCGTAATAAGCCCTCCGGAGATTTTGGTCATTCCTTTAATGACCTCGCTAGTAAACTGTTTAATTCCATTATAAACTTGCTTACCCAGGTCCTTCACTTTATCCTTAGACAAGGACACCATTGATTTCATTTTCTCTTTATATTCAATAACTTTCAGACTGAGTGTATTTTTTAGATCGCTGAATAGATTAGTAACCTTAGTAACGAGCTTATCCCAGGATTTCTTGATGCCTTCCATGATTTGCCTATAGGTGGAGACTAGCTTATCACAAAAGCTCTTTACCGTCTGGCTCAAGGCCTGGGCAAACCGCGCAATACCTTCATAAGTTTGGACTGCTGCGTCTTTGGCTTTTTCAGCCAGGCTTCTCATATGATCCTTTAGGCTCTCCCAGCCATCCTTCAATTTATCCACAAAAGCAGTGAATGAAGAGTTGATTTTCGAGCCGATTTCCTTCAGCTTATCTCGGGCCTGATCCAGCTTGCTTACTAGCCAATTGCCGATCTCGTTTGCTTTCGATACCGAGGCATCAACCCATTTATTGTAGGTAGTACGGGTTAAATCGGCAACATTTTCTATCCCGTCTTTCAAATCATTGACAGCAT
>DASYFA010000308.1:0-11399 GCA_036498705.1 Paenibacillus sp. | reverse complement strand
ATTGAAATCCTGTTCCGGAATAACAGCGAATACATCTGCCGTTCCTTTGCCAATTTGGCTTGTGCCCCGTCCAATCGTATTAATGAACTGCGGGCTTTGCACGAAGCCGACGACCTTATAGCTCAATGTATGAAATGTATCGTTTAAGTCGACTTCAGGATCAGGATTCATGAAGGTAATTGTATCGCCCAACTTGTAGTGCTTCGTCTTCCCACTCTTATCAAGAGCGATTTCCCCCGAAGTCTCAGGTAATCTACCTTGGACGATCAGATAACGATTTATGGTATCATCCGGTCGATAGGAGCGAATCTTCGCTACGAGACTGCTATCGTCCAAGAACGCATCCGCACTATAGCCTGGTTGTACTGCTTCCACGTCAGACACCTGATTTAACGTATCGATATCGCTTTGCTTCAATCCATATGTCGTCTGGACCTTCAAGTCCATCAAATTGTACTGTTTATAATAATGCTCTGCCGTATCCAGCATATCCGGTCCGGTCGCTTTGATCCCTGCGAAGAAGCCGACCCCAAGCATGATAATTGCAAAAATCGACAGGAATCTCGCCTTCGTTCGCCATATTTCCCGGAAAATATCTTTCCAAAGAGCACTCTTCTTCATGCTGTACAGCTCCTTACCACTCGATGTCTTCTACAGAGACCGGAGTCGGGTTGACTACCATCCTGCGGACTTTGGCGTTATTAATTTCAATCACTCGATTCGCCATCGGTGTAATCGCAGAGTTATGCGTTATGACAATAACTGTCGTTCCTGTATTGCGGCAAGTATCCTGCAGCAGCTTCAGCACTTGCTTGCCTGTATTATAATCGAGCGCACCTGTAGGCTCATCGCATAGCAGCAACTTAGGCTGCTTGGCCAATGCCCGGGCAATCGCCACACGCTGCTGCTCTCCACCAGAGAGCTGAGCCGGGAAGTTGTTCAGGCGCTCACCAAGTCCAACATCGCGCAGCACCTGCTCCGCATCAAGGGCGCGTGGGGAAATTTGTGCGGCTAGCTCTACATTCTCCTTCGTCGTCAAATTCGGCACCAAATTATAAAATTGAAACACGAAGCCGACATCATTACGACGATAGCCTGTAAGTTCTTTACGATTGAACTTTGCGATATCCGTCCCGTCAACAAGTACCTGGCCTTCATCGGCCGTATCCATCCCACCGAGAATGTTCAGTACCGTGGACTTCCCTGCACCACTGGGACCGACAATAACCGCAAATTCGCCCTTCTCGATCTCGAAATTGATCCCATCATTCGCAACAATCGTCGTCTCGCCCATCTGGTATCGTTTATATTCATCCTTGATCACTACAAATGCCATAAGTCCACTCCCTTTATCATCCTAACAAAGCTGCCAAAGAACACCGATTCTCGTATATCTATCTTTAATCCCAGTGTATCACAATCGACTATGTGAATAAAAACTCATGAGTGTGGTGAGTACTTTTTCACTTAGATCAAGATTTTGATATTATAGTAGTGTGGTCACAATATAACGAATCAAAAATGAATAAGGTGAAAATGATGGAATTTAAAACGAATGTCATGAGAATCTTGGACAAGTTAAAGGTAGAATATAAGAGCTATAGCTATGCAGATACGGATGCAATTAGCGGCACCGAGGTGGCCGAGACTCTTGGCCAGAATCCGGATCAGGTATTCAAGACCTTGGTCACCGTCGGCAAGTCGAAGAAATACTATGTATTTATAATTCCGGTTGCCAAGGAGCTTGAATTGAAAAAGGCCGCACAAGCGGTAGGGGAGAAATCGATTGAGATGATCAAATCGAAGGATTTATTACCCATCACCGGTTATATTCACGGAGGCTGTTCCCCGATCGGCATGAAGAAGAGTTTCACAACGACAATCGATGAGTCAGCCTCCGCTCATGAGGCGATTATTTTTAGCGCTGGCAAAATCGGCTATCAGGTCGAACTGACCCTGGAGGATCTACGAAAAGTTATTCCTTTTCAATTAGGGGATATTTCACAATAGTTGTTGTATCCCTTAAGCGTAATCATGATCTTTCACTTTGCTACCTTCCCTTTTAAAAACCGATATACGTATCCTTCAATCCAGCTCCAAGCCAGCCACCGCTTTCCAATAGCTAGAGACTTTGCTCCCTTGCCCACAGGATAACGAAATTTCGGCCTTGCCTTTTGGGCAATTTGCGCAACTAATCTAGCAACTTCCCGGGGATCAGCCCCGTTATCCCTGGATTTCATCGCTTCTTTGACTAAATTTTCTTGAAAAGCATTCTCGGTCTGTAACTCTGCTACTTTCCCCAGTGCTCGCTCCCAAATTCCCGTCTGATAAGCTGCTGGCTGAACGAGAGACACCCAAATTCCTTCGTTTAGTAGCTCCAGTCGCAGACTTTCACCCCAGCCTTCCAGAGCAAATTTCGAAGAGGTATAAGGAGACATCCCTGGGAAGCCAAAAAATCCGCTCACGCTGCTGATCGAAATGATTTTCCCCTTTCCATCTCTCGGTATAAACGGTAATACAGCTTTTGTTGTACGTACTGCCCCGAAGAAGTTAGTCTGGAACTGTGCCTGCCACTCATCTTCACTTAAGTCCTGAAAAAAGCCACCTTGACAATACCCCGCATTATTCACCAGCACTTGAATCTGTATGGATTGCTGTTCCAAATGTTCAGCAACTCTAACCAAATCCTCCTGCTTTGTCACATCGAGCTTCAATATAGTAAGTCTATCCTGAACCGATTGGTCTTGTGCGAGCGACTCTATTTTGTTGCTATTCTGTATATCCCTCATCGTCGCGAAGACATGAAACTCTTGATGGGCCAGCTCTAGTGCCGTATACATGCCGATCCCGCTACTCGCGCCAGTCACGAGTGCATATTTCATCCTCATCCCTCCACTCTAAGGTCCGTTCCATCTAAATTGAATTTACCTGCTTGTATATTAATTATACTGTATTGAACCTAAAAAGAGCTTTCCTCAGAAAGTAGAAGATTCTACTTTTGGGAAAGCTCTCACCTTATCTATTAATGCGGCAAGTCGGTGGACACGACGGTTTGCAATGTGCGGTTTCTGTCCGCGTTTAATTCCCAGAACATCGCACCGCGTAATCCTTTGGTTCTGATAAACTCATTTTTCAAATGAATGGATTGCTCGTCATCATACGTAATAAAGATCTTCGTCGAAGGATTGTAGAGGAATGGGGTCTGCGTCACACTGTTCCAGTAGCGGGTATATCCTTGGCCAGCAACAGTGTATTTGCCTGTTGAATCGGCGGATAGCAGGCCGGAGTTTTGCATGTAGGCAAAGTCATACGTCGAGCCGTCAGAACCTCCCGTGGCTTCACCGGTACAACTTTGATACAATCCGTTGTTATTTGAACCTGCGTTACATCCCTTCCAGCCATATCCATAGAATGGCTCGCCCACGGTTAGTTTATTGGCAGGGATGCCTTTGTTCAAGTAGTTGGTTACTGTGGAATTGATGTTGAATTGGCTGTTGCCATTTGTATTGGCCGGGTCATTATACAATGGCGATACGATACCACTTGTAGCGTCCCATGGACCATAGTAGTCGTAGGTCATAATATTGATCCAGTCCAAATACTGTGTAGCATTAGACAACCAGTTGTTCGTGCCACCTGCATCGGCAAGGAAGCTGGAGTTCGCACTGGAAGCGATCGTAATGTAATAGTGCTTGCCATCTTGCTGCCCTGCTGTATCAAGGGCTTGGCGAAGCGTCTGCAGAAGCAGGACGTAGTTCGCTTTGTCGGCTGAACGTTGGCACGTCTGACCTGATGCACAAGGTACGCCGATGCCGTTCGGATATTCCCAATCGATGTCGATGCCGTCGAATTGATATTGGCGTAAGAAGTTGACGGCCGAAGTAGCAAAATTTCCTCTTGTTACAGGGTCATTCGCAGTATTGGAGAATTGGTTGGACCACGTCCATCCACCAACAGAGGCGAACAATTTAAGATTTGGATTCGTGTTTTTAAGCTGTCTCATCGTAACCAATTGATTGTATCCACCATCGGCTGTACCGTCTGTAACTGAATCTCCAAGCACGATCGAACCATTTGGTGCGTTATTTACAGTGCCATCACCATTTTGACAGGTCCATGTGTTCGGATTTGGATTATCAGCGCTCTTGGAAGGATTACCATGCTTGCCGTTCCAGCAAATATCAAGGAATGCATAGTTGATGACTGTTACTTTAGTGGGGTCAATTTTGGACGGCGTAAAGGCCGGTGTATCGTAGGCGGCCCAACTTGGGAAGTAGCCAATGATCTCATATTGAGATGAATTTTGAGAAGGTGTTGTCAAGGTGAGTGCATTACTAGCGGCAGAAACATTACCCGCTGCATCTTTTGCTTTCACAGTAAAAGTATAAGTGGTGTTCGGAGTTAAACCTGTAACTGTGTAGGAAGTTGTATTCGAAGAACCAGAAATCGTCGTTCCATTATAAATATCGTAACCTGTCACGCCGATGTTGTCTGTCGAAGCGGACCAGCTTAATGATACAGAGCTTGTAGTTACTGTAGGTGCTGTTAGATTGGTAGGCACTGTTGGTGGCTCCGTGTCTACAACAACCGCGCCTGTCGTTATGTTAACAGGTGCGCTGGCTGCTGATATGTTGCCGGCAGCATCTTTCGCCTTAACAGTGAATGCGTATGCTGTACTAGCATTCAAACCCGTTACTGAATAGGAAGTCGCTGTCGTAGAGCCAGCAAGCGTGGAACCGTTATATACATCATAACCCGTGACACCCACATTATCTGTGGAAGCTGTCCAAGTTAATATAACAGAACTGCTAGTGACGTTGCTGGCTATAACATTTGTTGGAGCAGTCGGTGGCTGCGTATCGGTGGAACCTGCTTGTTTGCTCCAAAGTGCAGGAACGTTGGGCGGTTCCCATCCAACAAGAGAGGTATGTCCCTGTACACACTGGTAGGTATCTGTTCCATAGGTGACGAGATCGCCTGTTTTATAGGCCGTATTGGGTGCCCAAGGTGTTGCGCCGAAGGCAGTCAATGGTACGGCTGTGAATACCATGATGAAGACAAGAAGCACGATAGCACTAACTTTTTTGACTTTTCTCAATTTTAATCACACTCCGTAAAATAATGGTTTATGGTTCGTCAGACCTGAAGGGAACTTGATACATCTCCTTTCGCTAATAAATCTATGTAATCGCATTCCCAATTCCTAGAATGATAGAAGGATACCAGATGAGTGAATGGTATGAATGCGAATTACAAGCCAACGGGATTGTCGAGCGTGCGAATAAGGAAATTACAACGGAATAAAGCGATAACAAAACACTTTAATAGAATGGTCTGAAGTAAAAGGAGATCGTGACATCGGAGCTTGTGTCGAGCTATCAGAGGACTACGGTGGGTGATGAGTTGTGCGTGAACTGAAGAGGAGACAGAGCTGATAAATCAATAGATTTCCAGAGGGTCAGATGGGTCGTTAATGGAGTATTTTCGGTAATCGATAAGGTGAAGCCGGAGAAGAAATCGTAGTTTAGTAGAAAACGGATCGTGTCTTTCTATTAATCTAAAGAAATCTTGCTATAAGTATATCAGAGACAACGATAAATTATAATATAAAATACAAAAGTTTACATAAAATAGTAAAGTTGACCTATAGCATAAAAAGCCTCCCACAAGTCACTTGGACTTATGAGAGGCTTCATAATAAGCACTATAAGCAAATCTTGAGCATTTAGCGTTTCCTACCTAGGAAACCCTTAATGCATAAGGCTTTGTGAGCCTTATTACATCATACCGCCCATTCCACCCATGCC
Organism: Paenibacillus sp.; assembly: GCA_036498705.1. Classification (GTDB taxonomy): domain Bacteria; phylum Bacillota; class Bacilli; order Paenibacillales; family Paenibacillaceae; genus Fontibacillus. Next base: position 5,592 of record DASYFA010000308.1, on the reverse strand, counting down.
GCCCATATCAGGCATAGCTGGTGCAGCTGGTTCTGGCTTATCAGCAACTACTGCTTCAGTAGTCAAGAACAGACCTGCTACGGATGCTGCATATTGCAGGGCAGAACGTGTTACCTTCGCAGGATCTACGATACCAGCGTCGAACATGTTCACCCATTCGCCAGTAGCTGCGTTGTAGCCTACGCCTACTTCTTCTTTCTTCAGGCGTTCTACAATGACGGAGCCTTCCTCACCGGCATTTGCTGCGATGGTGCGAACTGGCTCTTCCAAAGCGCGCAATACGATGTTTACGCCTGTCTTCTCGTCTCCGCTCAGTTCAAGCGCGGCAACTGCATTGTATACGTTCACGAGCGCTACGCCACCGCCCGATACGATCCCTTCTTCAACCGCTGCGCGAGTTGCATTCAGGGCATCTTCGATGCGAAGCTTGCGTTCTTTCAATTCTGTCTCGGTTGCTGCACCGACTTTGATGACAGCTACGCCGCCAGCCAGTTTAGCCAGACGCTCTTGCAATTTCTCCTTGTCGAACTCGGAAGTGGTCTCTTCCAGTTGCGCACGGATTTGATTTACACGAGCATCGATATCGGCTTTGTCTCCGCTACCGTCAACGATTGTCGTGTTCTCTTTGGTTACGATAACTTGGCGTGCATTACCCAGTTGCTCGATCGATGTGCTCTTCAGATCCAAGCCGAGCTTCTCAGTGATCACTTGTCCGCCAGTCAAAGCTGCAATATCTTGCAACATCGCTTCACGACGATCGCCAAAGCCAGGAGCCTTAACAGCTACCGCGTTGAATGTTCCACGCAGTTTGTTCACGATCAGCATCGCTTGCGCTTCACCTTCGAGATCTTCTGCGATTACAAGCAGTGGTCTGGATTGTTGTACGATTTTCTCAAGGATTGGCAGAATTTCTTGCGTGCTGCTAATCTTCTTGTCTGTGATCAAGATGTATGGATTGTCGAGGACAGCTTCCATTTTATCGGTATCTGTGATCATGTATGGAGATACATAGCCACGGTCGAATTGCATACCTTCTACTACTTCAAGCTCAGTCAGGAAGCCACGGGATTCTTCAACAGTAATAACACCGTCTTTGCCCACTTTTTCCATTGCTTCAGCGATTTGTTCGCCGATTTCTTCGTCTGCTGCCGAGATCGCTGCTACTTGAGCAATCGATTGCTTGCCTTCAACCGGCTTGGAGATCTTTTGCAGTTCTTCAACCGCTACTTTAACCGCTTTGTCGATCCCTTTACGAAGACCGATCGGGCTAGCGCCAGCAGTAACGTTCTTCAATCCTTCACGGATCAACGCTTGTGCAAGGACAGTTGCTGTAGTTGTACCGTCACCGGCAACATCATTCGTCTTCGTAGCAACCTCTTTAACGAGTTGAGCGCCCATGTTCTCGAACGCATCTTCCAATTCAATTTCCTTCGCGATCGTTACACCGTCATTGGTAATCAGCGGGCTGCCGAATTTCTTCTCCAATACAACGTTGCGGCCTTTTGGTCCAAGCGTTACTTTTACCGCATCAGCCAAAGTATCTACACCACGTAGCATAGCGCGACGTGCTTCTTCACTGAATTTAATTACTTTTGCCATCGTTATAATTCCTCCTTAAGTATATTAGAACCTTACCAAATGGACTGAAAAGGCCTATTAACCGACAATCGCGTGGATGTCGCTCTCTTTCATGATCAAATACTCTTTACCTTCATATTTCACTTCAGTACCCGCATATTTGGAGAACAACACACGGTCGCCTTCCTTCACTTCCAGAGGAACACGAACGCCATCCTTCAATGCGCCGCTGCCTACTGCTATAACTTTACCTTCTTGCGGCTTTTCCTTCGCTGTATCCGGAAGCACAATGCCGAAAGCCGTTGTTTCTTCTTGTTCGATTGGTTCTACCAATACACGTTCACCTAATGGTCTAATCATAAGAAAATAGCCTCCTTATTAATATGTTGTAATGAAATCATAGACATATTCTTCTATGTATTAGCACTCGACATATTCAAGTGCTAATAACCACTATTATGATACTCAAATTAGGGACAAATTTCAAGTTCCGGGTCATTTTTTTTATCGCTATGTTTTTATTTTTCGCTAACCGAAGAATGGACCCTCTAAAAATATAAAAAGAGCAATCTCATGATATATTTCTGCTTGAGATTGCCCTTTTTATTTTCTTTATCTAACCTTCTTACTGAATATGTTGATGAAGGCTGTTTTATTTAAGAGTTGCCTTAAGTGCTCCGTTCTCGGCCTTCTCGATAGTACCTTGAAGCACTTTGCCTACGAACTCAGCAGGAACATACATATTCTTGTTATGAAGCTCTGGAGCCGCGCGAAGGGAGAACGGTGCTACCTTGTTAAAGAAATATTGATCCTTACCAAGTGTAACGGAAGTGAATACAGCACCTTTGTTCAAATCTGCTCTTTTATCTTTTGCATTCCAAGTCAATTTGAAGCCAAGACCTTCAATCGTGGAGCGCAACGGAATCATAACCTGCCCATTTGCCTTCGTGTAGTATTCACCCTTGTTGATTACAACACTTGCCTTTGTAGCTTCGTTATCTCCGCCATTTTCTCCTTTATCGGAAGAATCAGGCAGGGCAACAGTGAACTCTGGAGTTCCTGCAGCACCCGGTGCGATCGAGTATTTAGGGAATACGATCACTGCTTTGCCGTCTTTCACATAGAAGTTTTCCTCTTGACCAGCATCGATCCCTTTAAACTCATCAGCGAAGTAGTTCTCTGGATGCTTGGCCATTTGCTCACGGATTTGCTTATCCAGCATGTTCTTGTAATCGGCACCGAACAATCCTTCCAGGGTAACACGCTCAGCTTCGGTTTTATTCCATACATTGTAGAAATACTGAACCGGAGCCGAGGTTCCACCACTGAAGCCCTCTTGGTTAACTACGAATGAAAGTAATTGCTGTGGTTGATCGGAAGATGATCCTTGCGATTTCACCTCAAAATTAATGTACAATTCATATTGGTGGAATTCATAATTGTTCGCTTTCGCTTGTTTGGCCCCATCTTCCGCCTCCTTCTCCCAATCCTTGATGGCCTTCTCTGCATTCCGTTCAATGATATCATTCATTTCCAGCTCATAATGATTATCCTTCAAGCCTTCTACTACTGGAATCTTCACATTAGCTTTTAAATAAGGGCTGTCCGAGGAAAGCGTCTTTGTCTTAAAAGTAACTTTCTGCTCTTGATTATTCGAGATCGCTGCTTCAACTACGCTTTTAGCCGAAGGTGCAACACCTTGAGCAGCATTAACCGGTTGAGCCAACTGCGTAACACCTGCGCCAGAGATCAGCAATCCGCCAGCCACTCCCAAAGCAATAATCGATTTTTTAGTCATCCATGTTTTCATGTCCATCGCCCTTTCAGTAATGAGTAGCTTGTACTCTAGATTTCTGTAAATCTATCGTAACAGGGCTGATGGTAAAGATAGTTACAAATCAACAACAGCCTACCTCAGAACCGACGAATCCAAAGGTAATTTAATAGTCACCGTTGTACCTTTATGTAATTCGCTGTCCATACTCATACTACCCCCATGGAGCTCAACGATTTCCTTAGCCAGGGCGAGCCCGATTCCGCTGCCGGACTGCTTGCTCTTACCTTTGAAAAACTTAGTCATCATCTTCTCGAGATCAGCCGGAGCAATCCCCTCGCCTTCATCGATCACTTCAAGCTGCAGCTCCTGTTCGTGCCGCTGCGCTCTAAGCAATACCTCTCCATCTTCATGTGAAAATTTGATTGCATTGTCAAGCAGATTGATAAGCACTTGCTTGATCCGGTTGCGATCCGCGGTAATATATCCAGCACTAGCGTCATACTCTGTCTGCAGTTTAATCCCTTTCTGCTTGAGATGGGCCGAGAATTGGATCTTTAATTCATTAAGCAATTCCCCTACATTCCAACGTGTCGGGTGCATCTCCAGATGCTTCGCCTGGAGCTTAGAGAAGTCCAGCAGATCATTAACCATACCGTTCAATCGCTTCGCTTCATCCTGGATCGTCTGTAGTCCATCGAGAAGTTCTTCTTTATCCTCCATATCTCCAGTAAGCAGTGTCTCCGACCAACCCTGAATAGACGTCAGTGGCGTCCGTAATTCATGGGATACTGTAGAAATGAACTCATGCTTAAGCTTGTCAGTCTTCATAATCTCTTCGGCCATCACATTCATCGTCTGACCAAGCACCGCAATCTCATCACGCCGCCGATTGTCGGAACGGACATGGAAGTCCCCTTTGATATAAGCATTGGCTACGCGGCGCAGCTCAAGGAGTGGCCCAACCATTCTGCTGGACAAAAATAAACTGACAATGAAGGAAGCACCGATAATGCCTAGGCTAAGTACCAATGTGGCCATGACAATCTCAGCATACAGCTCGTCAATAGCCGATAGTGATGTAACGAACCTAACCACACCGACAGCACTCTCCTCACGATAAAGCGCATAGCTGTATGCCATCAAATGCTCTCCGCCCTGATCCGCTCTTCCAGTCCATGACCCTTCTCCGGTCTGAATAGCTCTCGCAATATCTGGAGTGGACAATCTCCCCTCCTGCTCAAAGCCATTGGCGTCCATCAATACCTTCCCGGACAGATCAAGAACCTGAACACTCATATAGTCAGCCGCAGGCAACTGTTGAAAGATCTCCGTTGCTTTTTCACGCAGCGTCTCATCGTTAATAAATTTATTGTAATAAGCAGACAGAACATCTACCCTTTCCGCAAACGCTTCCTTCGCTCCCTGGTAATAATACCGCTGGACACCATACAGGAAGAGCGTTGAGAACAGTGTTGTAACGAGCATGATAATGAAAAAATGACTTAATAATAGCTTGCTCTTAATGCTCTTCATGCTGCGAACTCCACTTGTAGCCATGTCCCCACACCGTATGAATCCATCCCGGATGAGAAGGATCATCTTCGATCTTGTTACGTAGACGACGCATGTGTACGTCCACGGTCTTCACTTCTCCTGTATAATCTTGTCCCCATACCGCGTTAAGGATATCATCCCTGCTCAGACTAGCATCTGTATTCTCCAGAAACAATTTCATTAACGCATATTCGGTCGGTGTTAGATCTACCTCTACTCCATTCTTCCATACCTTCCGTTCTTTGGACGACAACGTAAATATGCCCGACTGGAGCTGTCCCCCCATTTCATACGCTACAGGATGCAATCTGCGATAGAGTGCATCAATGCGGGCCACCAGCTCCGTTGGACTGAACGGTTTACATATATAATCATCGGCCCCCATTTCAAGCGCGGCCACCAGGTCTTCCTCTTGTGTTAGTGCTGTAAGCATAATAATGCCCATTTTGGGAAAAGAACGCCTTAGCATTCTACACACATCAAGCCCGCTAATCGCGGGCAGTTGAATGTCAAGCAGAGCTATATCTATGTCCTTTTCCCTCTCAACGGCCTCCATCGCCACCTCACCAGATTCCGCCTCTATGACAACGATCTCCTGCCGTTTCAAGTTGATGCGTACAAAATTACGGATCGGTCGCTCGTCCTCCACAATCATTACTTTCATCTATAAAACCTCCAGCACT
>DASYFA010000307.1:0-6694 GCA_036498705.1 Paenibacillus sp. | reverse complement strand
CGGGTCTCCTTCGGCTATCCGGCATGTCCGAATCTTGAGGACCAGGGGCCGCTGTTTGAACTTATGAAGCCTGAGGATATCGGCGTGGAGCTGACCGAAGGATTTATGATGGAGCCAGAGGCTTCAGTCTCTGCCATGGTGTTTGCTCATCCGCAGGCTCAATACTTTAATGTAGATAAAGCCTAAAGTGATAAATAGTGAGAACCCTCCGTCTAACGGAGGGTTCTCGGGCAATTTGAGGGCACTAACGCCCGAAGGAGGTTAGATTCATGGAATTGTATTTCATGGGAACGAATGCAGGGGTTCCTTCATTGGAGCGCAACGTAACGTCCCTGGCACTTCGTCTGTTTGACGAGCGGCGTAGCTTCTGGTTGTTTGATTGTGGAGAGGGTACCCAACATCAAATACTTCGCTCGCCCCTCAAGCTTAGCAAGCTGGAGAAGATCTTCATTACGCATCTGCATGGTGATCATCTGTTCGGACTGCCAGGGCTCATCTCGAGCAGAGCTTACCAAGGGGGAAACACTCCGCTTACTATATATGGCCCGCCTGGGTTAAAGCAATATATAACAACATCGCTGAGTATCAGCGAATCGAGGATCGATTATCGGCTAGATATCGTCGAACATGAAGGTGGAGAATTGTTCGAGGATGAGACCTTTCGCGTCGAGTCCGCACTGCTGGATCATCGGATCGCGAGCTATGGATATCGAGTCATTGAGAAAGATCTCCCGGGTAAGCTCGATTCTATACTGTTAGCCAGTCACGGCATTAAGCCGGGTCCGCTATATGGCAGGCTAAAGCGGGGAGAGAGCGTGGAAGCACCGGATGGTGTTATTATTACGCCGGACGAAGTACTGGGTAGTCCGAAGCAAGGTAGGATTGTAGCGATTCTCGGAGATACCCGTCCATGTAAGGCTGTCATTAGTCTGTCAGAGGATGCAGATGCTATAGTTCATGAATCTACGTTTCTCGATGAGTTGGCACAGACGGCTTATGATTATCATCACAGCACTGCAAAGCAGGCTGCTGAAGCAGCGAAGACAGCAGGTGCGAAGCAGCTCTATCTTACTCATTTCAGCTCAAGATATAAATCTGAGGAACAGCTTCACCGCTTACTTGTTGAAGCGCAGCAGACTTTTGCGAATTCTGAGCTGGCCCGGGAGCATGTTACATATCCCGTGACACGTGCTGACGGGGAAGAGTAGGGCGGGAAATTACAGCGCCCTAATGAATTATTTTCCGGGAAAGCGCAGGATCTGACAGGCGATTGCAAAGTTTGCTATACCCATAAATGAGATAGATCCGTCTTCGATGTTGTTCGACGTGGCCTGACGGGATCATGCGAAAGTTTGACAGAATCACGGCCCGTTTACTGTTTATTTTGACAACGGAATGTTCGGAAATTTGCTTGTCCTTTTGTTTTCCATGTACAATGATATTTGATACAGAGGAGGATAAAACGATGAGCAAATTAACAGCCGACTGGAAGGCTTATCTTATAGATTTGGATGGAACTTTATATCACGGAAGCCGTATGATACTTGGAGCGGACCGATTAATATCCGATCTCCAGGATGCTGGTATTCCTTATCTGTTCGTTACGAACAATTCATCACGAACACCAGCGGAGGTTGCCGCCCATTTGCAGCAAATGGGAATTCCGGCCGATGAACAGCACGTATGCACCTCGGCTGTAGCTGCTGCGCAGTACATTGCTGAGCAGTACCCGAGTAGCAAAGTGGCTCCGATCGGAGAGAATGGGCTGCTAGAAGCTCTTCGCGAGGCGGGACTAGAGTGTGATGAAGAGCATCCCGATGTAGTAGTTCAGGGGATTGACCGTTCCTTTACATATGAGAAATTAACGAAGGCGGCCCGGTTGATTTCGGGGGGAGCACGATACGTTCTGACTAACCCTGATTTGCAGTTGCCCGCACAAGATGGACTGATGCCTGGTGCAGGTACTATCGCCGCAGCTATCAAAGCGGCATCGGGCCGTGAGCCGATCGTTATCGGTAAGCCGTCGGGAATACTGATGAAATTCGCGATCGACAGGCTAGGTCTTCGTAATGAAGAGGTCGCTGTGATTGGTGATAATATGCTGACGGATATATCTGCAGGAGTCCATGCGGGTTGTGGCACGATTCTGACCCTAACTGGCGTTACTACCGAGCACAATCTGGAGAAGTATGTTTCCAGCACAGGGATTCAGCCTGATGTGATCTGTAGGGATCTGGATGAGGTGCGCAAGCTGGTGTGCGAGAGAAGATAATTTAAATAATTGTTCAAAAAGACCAGTTTTCAGCACCTGAACTACCTCTAACATGAGAATGAAGGGAAGATGAGCCATGCCGGAACTACCGGAAATGGAAAATTATAAAGTACAACTATCACAGCATATCTTAGATTTACCGATCACTTCTGTGATGGTAAATCGCGAGAAATCGATCAACGTGGAAGGAGAAGCTTTCCGTTCTGAGCTGATGGGCAGACAAGTGGTATTTGTGGAGCGCCGCGGAAAGCATCTCTTGTTTCATCTAGATAACGGACGCCGTCTGTTACTGCATCTAATGCTTGGCGGATTATTGTATTTGGGATCTTCCGACGATCGTCCGGAGCGGAATACACAGATTGAGATTACCTTCGGTTCCGATCTTGTCCTATATTTCATGGGATTAAGACTTGGCTATCTTCATATCCTCAGTGCCAAGGAAGCGGAAGAGTCGCTGTCGCATCTAGGACCGGAGCCACTCGGGCGGAGAATGAACGAAGAGAGATTCATCAGTCTCCTACAGAATCGGCGCAGCAGCTTGAAGACGGCTTTGGTTAATCAGGATATTATTGCAGGGATTGGCAACTGTTACGCAGATGAAATTGCCTTTGCTGCAGGGTTTCGTCCATCAGCCAAACTGCAAAATTTCGAAATGGGAGACTTCTCACGTCTGTACCTTGCGATGCAAGAAGTGCTGATTAAGGCAACAGAGGCTGGAGGATATATGGAGATGCCTGTTATTAAAGGGGATACCTTAACGGGCGGCGCCAATGATATTTGCGAGGTATATGATCGGGGTGGGGAGACATGTTCTCGCTGCGGAGATCAGATTATAAAGGCAGAGATGGGCGGGCGCAAAGTGTTCTACAGTCCGGGTTGTCAGCATGATCGATGAGATTAAGGTCGGCGGACATTTCAGCATTCGTTATGGATATTCCGGTGCTGCCAAGGCGGCGCTGCAGATGGGAGCAGGGGCTTTTCAATATTTCCCCAAAAATCCAAGAGGTCTGTCGGTGAAGTCCTTTAATGCACAGGATGCAGAAACATGCCGCCAGCTTTGTCTCAAGCATCATATCGTATCAGTGGCACATACGCCTTATCCGAGTAATTTAGCCGCTGATCCGGGTAACGAGGATGGACTTTTCCAACGAGTAGTAGACTCGCTGCGTAACGATCTGGAAATTGCAGAAGCATGCGGTTCTATTGGAATAGTAGTTCATTTTGGCACAAATAAGGCTGGAAACCCCTTACAAAGTTATCAAAATATTATACAATGTATAAATAAAGTGCTTGCAAATTGGCGAGGTCAGACCAAGTTGCTGATCGAGAATCAGGCGGGAGACCATGGGGACATGGGAATGACGCTCGAAGAGATGGTTCAGATTCGCAAGCTATGTGATTCTCCGCAGCATATCGGGTACTGCCTTGATACTTGTCATGCTTTTGCATCGGGAATGTGGGTTGGTGAGAAGGATGATGAATTTGCGGGTAAGGCACAGCGGCTGGGGTTCTGGGATGCTCTGTCCGTGGTTCATCTTAATGATTCCCGGTATCCACTGCATTCACGTAAGGACCGACATGCCAGAGTTGGGCAAGGATATATAGGAGAATCAGGTTTTAGACCGTTGCTACAGATGGATGCCATTCGGCGTGTGCCATTAATTTTAGAGACCGCTACTGGAGCGGATGGAACGTATAGAGAGGATATGGAGCTGGTAAGGCAGTGGGCGGAGAGCTAGTGCTGGAATAACAGCGGAAAGGAAGAAGAACGTGATTCATCTATATATGGACGATTTTCGACGATGTCCAAAAGGGTTTACATTAGCGCGCTCGGTGGATGAATGCATTGAGTTGCTGCGTTTGACTGAAGTAGATATTTTATCGCTGGATCACGATATGGGTGTAGATGAGAAAACCGGCACTGAAGTGGCGGTCGCTATCGCCCAGGAGGGTCTATACCCCCGTGAAATCTATTTGCATACATCGAGTAGTTGCGGTAAGAAAAGTATGCACGAAATCCTGTATCAGAATAAACCGGAGCACGTAGTACTGCACAACGGCCCGATTCCGTTCGAGCGTTTGGACGATATCGCGCGTCAGGCAGAGCAGCGTGCTGGAAAGTAAGAGAGGTTACACAACTTGAATATTCACATAGAAGAAAATACTGATGCTACGCAGGTCGTAGCGTCGACCCGATACGTGTGTACGGCGAATCATGGATTCGCTCCGTACGCACAGGAGGAACTGCGCAGATTATTTGGCTCGGTGAAGAGTACCGTGCTTGTATCTGGAGAGGTATTGCTGGTTACTCTACCGTTTGAGTCACAGGAGATTGAGAGACGTTTTGCTGAGGAGCAGCCGCTATTTTTGCGTCATATGTTTCCGGTCAGTTGGCAGTGGACGGTTGATGTAGAGAATTCGAACCGGGCTTGGGAGGATGAGCTTGTAGAGTACCTTTTGGCTGATGGGCGGATCAATGGGGCTAAGGTAGCTATCCAGCCACGGAAATCCGAAGCTTCATTGTGGCAGGAGAGTGCGCTTTCGTTCAAAGATATGCTTCAAACAAGGCTGGATGAATCCAAAGCTGAGTTTGTGGTGAGAGATGCCGATTTGATCGTATCTGTATTTATAGGGAAGGATCAAGTCCTGGCTGGAATCTCAACACCGCAGCAGAATTTATCAGACTGGAATGGCGGAGCAATCCGTTTCCAGCGTGAGGAAGGGCAGATTTCAAGGGCAAAGTTTAAGTTGCTGGAAGCAGAATCGGTCTTTGATATTGATTTTTCAGCTTTTCATGAGGCACTTGATATTGGGGCTGCCCCAGGGGGCTGGTCTTCGTTCCTGCTGGAGCGAGGTCTTAAGGTAACGGCCGTTGATCCGGCAAAAATGCATCCATCGATTCTTGACTCACCGCGTTTGACGCATATCCGTAAAAATGCGGACAGCGTTAAATTCCGTGAAGGACAGTTCGATTTACTTGTGTGCGATATGAGCTGGAATCCGAAACAGACGGCAAAAATGGTCATCGATTTGCTGTATGCGCTCGTTCCGGGCGGAACGGCAGTCGTTACTGTCAAGCTGATGAGCAAGAAACCGATGGCGCTTATTAAGGAAGTTATCTCTCTGTTTGAGGCATCGCAAATGCAGGTACAGCGCGCAAAACAGTTGTTCCATAACCGTGATGAAATCACGCTATATATGATTAAATATTAATATCATGAACTAATTAATCTTAAATTGGGAGTTCAAAAAGTACGGTTTTCAGCACCGAGAAGGTTGAATGAAGCTAGGGCGTGAGGAGCGGAGCGTACGTTTTGAGTACGTGAGCACCGGAAGGCCCGGCTGAATTCAAGATTCGATGTCGAATAAGCTCTCAGTATTACTTCGTGATCAAAAGCGGACTTTTTGAACAACCTCTAAAAAAAGAGTTTTACTTCTTATAAGTTTATGCTATACTGATTCCAAAATTATACAAGAATAACAATAGGGAAAGCATCCCGTTTAGTCTCGGCTAGTCCGAGCTGAACGTGATTGCTTTCCCTTTTTGTGTTGCAAAGGAGGTTATCGCTTGCCGCATATTGCGATGCTTGCTGAAGGAGATGTTATTGCGGGACGATACCGGATCGAGCGCTTGATCGGGCAGGGCGGCATGAGTCATGTGTATCTAGCTGCAGATTTAAAGCTTCCAGGTAAGCTGTGGGCGATCAAGGAAATGACGGATCGTGTACCTAGAGAGATGCAATTGGAGGAGGAGGCAGCACTTCTGATCGCAATGAATCACCATCGTCTGCCGCGGATCGTTGATTTTTGGTCTAGTGAAACCGGAGATCATTCTTATCTTGTAATGGATTATATCGAAGGGGTACATCTTGATCAGTATGTGCGGAAGTTAGGCTCTAGCTTCAAGCCGGAAACGCTGATCGGGATTGGCATGCAAATATGTGAAGGTCTGCATTACTTGCATAGCCGAAAACCACCGATTATTCATCGAGATTTGAAGCCTTCAAATCTGTTGATTGACAGTAAGGGCGAGATTCGTTTTGTTGATTTCGGCATTGCCCGCAAATTTCGGCCTAATGGCATCGAGGATACGATCAAACTGGGGACGATTGGATTCGCGGCGCCGGAGCAATATGGTGGACGTCAGAGTGATGGAAGGGCGGATTTGTATTCCCTAGGTGCGGTGCTGCTCTATCTGGGGACCCATTGCAAGTATATGGAATGCACGTCAGAGGCAATGACGCTGCTTGCCAAGAATGGATTTTCACGGCTAGCTCCTGTTATTGAGAAATTGCTACACAGCCATCCGGAGGAGCGGTTCCAAACATCACAGGATGCGGGAGCTGCCTTATCCAAGCTGATCGAACGTTCACAGTCTCAAGGCGTTAAGGCTAGGGGGAAAGAACAAGAAGGGGAAAGGGG
>DASYFA010000306.1:0-5099 GCA_036498705.1 Paenibacillus sp. | reverse complement strand
CAAAGCTATAGGGGCTTCGTGAGGACAGCTCCTTCACATGCCAGCCAGTTGCCGATATAGAAGCGTAAAGCGTAATCATCGCTTGTACCGTCCTTCTTACTCGGTAAGAAGGATTTTTTTGTTTCTATGAAACTCTTATTTTTGAACTTTCTTGCTATTTTCATATTGATCAGGGCAAACCCTTCGAAAGATGGGGGCGCAAAGCTATAGGGGCTTCGTGAGGATAATTCCTTCACATGCCAGCCAGCTGCCGATATGGAGAATGAATATTTCATTCATTTCTTCCGATTCGGTGAACTATGCGAATTATTGAAATGAATGGAGAGATTATTTTGAAGCTGATCAGACGTATACCGATCCTGTTTCTTACCTGTCTACTCTTTGTTATGAGCTTCTCGAACACATTCAGCTACGCTCAGGCCGACAATAGTCTGCTTAAGGACATCGTGATATTACCCCAAGGCAATTACAACAAGCTTGAAGCTGATAAGATGATGAATCATCTGGCACTTATTCCAACCCAGCTTCTGCAGGGCCTTAAGGACAAGCATGTTAATATCAAGCTGGTCTCCGGTAAAATAACCGATGAGCCTGAATTCTCGCAGTATAAGGGAATCACCCCACGGGGATGGGAGAATACCGGCCTTACTTGGGACGATGTTCCTGGTGTCAGCTCTAACATCGTTATAGCCAGAATCGGCTACAGCGATCAGGGGAAGGGCCACAACGGGCAGAACCTAGAGCTGCATGAGACTTTTCACGCTATAGACCGTCTTGTACTCGACAACATCAGCTCTTCCGCCAAATTCTTAGACATCTGGAAGAAAGAAGCCGACGTCGATTATAAGGGAGATGGGTATGTATCTGCCTACTCTACTGAGTATTTTGCAGAGACCGCAACGCTGTATCTATATAGTGAACAGACACAAGCTAAGCTTAAGAAGGACATGCCGTTAACCTATGATTTTATGAATGAGTTATTCTCTAAATATCAATAAATATAACAAAAGAGGCTCCTATTCCGGTTATATCATATCCCGGACAGGAGCCTCTTCTTCATTTTAAATCACTTATTCATTAAGGTTCGACTCTATGCGGCTTGAGTTGTTCCCAAGTCTCATAACCGTCAGCATTACGTGAATAATCATGGTTGTTGGTCGCTTCGATGACATCCTCATAATACCAGCTCGTTGCTGGATTATCCGGCCACTTCTTGGCATCCTCAAGGATTCCAGACTCCTTCACTTTGCGATTCAATACACTGTTGATAAAGGACATAGCCTCTGCTCTAGTAATATATTGGTTCGGCTTGAAGGTACCGTCTGTATAACCTTTGATCCATCCTTTGTTACCCGCCGAAAGAATGTACTTCTCAGCCCAATGTCCACTAATATCCGTGAACAGTCCGCTCTCCCGCTCATCAAGCTTATCGAATCGAGCAGCGATTGCAGCAAATTCAGCCCTTGTAATCGCTTGACCTGGTCTGAATGTCCCATCCGGATATCCGGTAATAATCCCTGCATTCGCCATCGTCGAGATATGCTTGTTAGACCAGCGTGTGTCCTTCACATCACTGTATGAATTTGTCGTTGAGTAGTAGTTAGCCCGGCTCTCGCCTTCCATCAGACGATAGAAAATCGCTGCTACTTCTTCACGACTGATATTGTTCTGCGGCTTCACATTGCCATCTGGATAGCCTTGGATATAATCGAAATGGTTCTCGGTATCCAATTTAGGTGGTACTGGCGGCAATGGTGCTACCGGTGGTGGCGGAGGCAATGGTGTTGTATAAGAGCCTCCTGAGCTAGGACCGCTCGGGTCCGGATTGCCTGAAGAGTTCTTCGTGTAATAGAAGATATACTCTAGCGATTCGCCCGCTTCAATCTCATACGATACGCTGGACTTCGTCGGAGTATATCCTGACACGCTTACTGCTTTTAAGGTCAGTGTATCTCCTAACTTGCCTTTCTCTGTTGTTGGAGTGGCAAGCTGACGATTGGTGCCCTGCTCAAGGTATTTGATGGTTACTGTATACTCTACTGGTTCTGGATCTACTTGTTTGTTGTAGTAGAATTCATAATGTTGCTCCAGAGCATCAGTAAACGTATAAGAATGACTCAACTCCTCTGGTACGTACACTGCATCCGTTACAGTTGGAACCTTTGGATATAAGGTAATCTCCTTACCCTCGAATCCAAATTCCGTTTTCAGGTCTGCTATAGGTTCTCCAGTCTCCCGATCAAGATAGTAGATCGTGAGCATCAGATTCTCTTCAGGGTCTGTAGGTTCATCTTTGGTGTAGAGGAAGACAACCTCATTATATTCCTTATCTTCTACCAAGTAATTGACCGAAGTAGGAGATACATTTTTATAACCCGGAATTGTCTTCGCCTCGAGATTGATATGCTTGCCGACCACAGCGTTCTCAATCACATCCGGAGTAATGATGTCTTCATCCTCTTTACCAACTTCTACATACCTTACTGTCACCGTCGTAAACTTCTCTTCAGGTTCATCTTTGGTGTAGTAGAAGGTATACTCATTATTATCCTTATCTTCTACCAAATAACTATCTGTGGTAGGAGCCTCCGGCGTATATCCCGAAATTGTCTTCGCCTTGAGATCAATCAGATCTCCGACGAAAGCATTCTCAATCACATCCCGATCAATTTCTTCTTTCGACTTGCTATCCACATATTTTACAGTTACCGACTTCACCTTGGCGTAACCGAACATAACGATATTATCTGCGGTCGCTTTCAAGGTAACCACTGTTGGGTCATCCCCAACCTTGAGGCCGTATCCATTAACTTGCTGAGCTGAAACGGAAATCGACTTGCCCCCAACCGGGAACGTATCCTTTCCATCAACTTTATAGTAATCGGAATACAGCTGCTGCGCCAATTCTGGGCTGGTGACCTTACCATCCTTATCGATCGGCTGTCCTTGAGAATTCACAGTATAGCCCTTAACAAGGATCTTCACTAGGCCAATCTTCACTTTTGGAACTGTAAATTCCTTTACAACATGTGGAGCACCATATACGTTCGTATAATCAATCGTCGTCTTCCCGTTCGTTGGATACAATGTATCTGATAACGGGTTCGAAGATGGATCGATCACAACCACGTAAGTTAATGTTGCCGGCTTGCCTTCAGAGACGGTGCCTACATTCCACTCGAATGTCTCATGCTCTGAATTCCAGATTACTGTACCTTGAGATACTTCAAAATCCTTCCCATCCATCGCACCTGGCTGCAGATTGAACTTTTCACCCATAGGGTCTGTTACAACCGCGTCTCTAGCAGCAAATTTGATGTCGTTGGAAATCTCAGCAAATACCTTCTGCAGATCATCACTGTTCGCAGAATAGTAACCTCGGTTCTGACTATTGTTAAGTACGTATTGAGCGTTCTTATTGTTACCAACTTCCAGACCAATGGTATAGATATTAATCCCTTTATCGAGTATCAACTTAGCGTGGGAAATGGTCGGAAGTCCATTATCCGTAACCGTATAATTAGTTGGACCACCAGTAGTATTGATTTTATAGCTAGAGATTAATGATAAATCAAAGCTTGACCCAGACCCAATTTCATTATTGAAATTATTAAATTCAGTAATTCTAAAGCTGTATTTGCCTCCTGGCCAGGTATAATCCTCTGCCCTCTGCCCCTTATAACTATAGGTCGGCTCACCATCGCTCAGCAGCACAATATATTTCTTGTCAGCTGTACTTTTCTGCAATAGATCATCCGCAGCCTTCAACCCTGCTTGAATATTTGTTCCGCCAGATGCGCTGATTTTATCAATGACCTTCTTGAAATCATCCTTCTTAGAAGCATCCATAAATTCAGATGCTGAAGTGGCCGATCCCGAGCTAAATGAAACAGCTGCTAAACGAACATCCGACCCACTCGTTAACAGAGTATCAGCGAAGCTCTTGGCCGCTACTTTGGCATTCGACAAACGCTTCCCATCGTTCATACTGCCCGACTTGTCAATAACGAGTACAATATCCGTTTTAGTCTTCAACTGCTTACCTTCCACCGTTAGCTGAATCTTCCATTCTCCGAAGTTGCCTGTAGGCGTCGCCGTCTTGCTCAACTGGATCGATCCTGGATTTGGCCAAGTCGGATCACTATTGCTACTGCCGGCCCCTAATGCCATAGATGGCATCCCCATTACAAGGGAGATCATACACAACCAGGTAACAATTAATCGAATTCTGCTTCTCATAGCTCCTCCTCAATTTGTTATCATCACTCTCTGGCTGCTCTTTCCTACTACATGAACCACCCCTCTCAGTAGGCACTAATGTCTATCTTACGAAGGCGATTCACTTGGAGTGTGCCTTCGTAAACAAGAAAAACACAAAAAAGTCCGGCTGCATCAACAATAAGCATTGTGAATGCAGCCGGACTGTCATTAGCCTGATCAGAATACTGATCAGAACCCGAAGACTCCAGAGCTTTGCGACCTAACCTTTCGGTTAGTGTGCCGAAATGTGGAATATAAAAGAGGTCCCTGTTCTCTAGATGAAGAACAACGGCCTCTGTGTTGAAATTAATATATTCCACAATGACAACTGGAGTCAATCGCTAAAAATGTCGAAAAATGACTATTTTTGTCGAATGTAAATCGCTTTTTTTGTCTAATCACGGCTCCAAATTTTGGCGATTAGACGAAGCAATTCAAGATACAACCAAACAAGCGTAACCATCAGACCGAAAGCCCCATACCATTCCATATACTTAGGAGCCCCGTTCTGTGCGCCCTTCTCGATAAAATCAAAGTCGAGCACGAGATTCAGCGCAGCGATAATTACGATCACAACAGAGATCCCGATACCGATAGGTGTGCTGTCATGCAGATAAGGGATCTGTACACCAAACATCCGCAGAACAATACTGAGCAGATAGAGCAGTGCCACACCGCCAGTTGCCGCAAAGACACCCAGCTTGAAATTCTCCGTTGCTTTGATCATTCTTGTCTTGTAAACAATTAGAAGGGCAAGGAACACCCCCATCGTCAACAAGGCTGCCTGCAAAGTGATACCATAGTACATACTCTCATAGATGGCTGAGATTGCACCGAGG
>DASYFA010000305.1:0-5456 GCA_036498705.1 Paenibacillus sp. | reverse complement strand
TGCTTCCGGAGCCTTTACAATCGATTATGGAAGCGGATGAACCGCTGTATGGTGTGGATGAGACAATGGCACTGGGTATTACTAGTGTATTTGGGATGATCGGGCTAACGAGCTTCGGCTATCTGGACAAGGTTAAGCCTGATTTGATCGGTAATCTGAACAATCAGGGAGATCATATTCATGTCTATTTAGATGATCTTGTCGCCGGACTTGCAGCCGCTGCTTCGGCGCGCATCGCCCATAAAAGCCAAAAGGCAACAAACTACTCCAAGGAATGATTTTTTTTCGGTCTGTTAAGTCGAAAGATGCCGGAGTTTATGCGGGCTCCGGCACGTTTTTAGCTCCCTTGCTCTGTTGCGGGACTTTTGAACATTATGTTATCATTACTCTATTATACGGGCTTAAGTTGAGAGGTTAGGGGGCTTTGAGTAGGGCATGTGGACCGTAATGTATATTGCTCCTACCGCTAAGATTGCGGAAATGATTAAGTCAAAACTCACAGAGGAAGGCTTTCTAGTCCAAACTCGTCCAGTTAATTTATCAAAACAGCAGTTTGAAATATTGGTTCCTTCAGGGGAACTGGAAGAAGTTCAAGAAGTGTTGAATTCTATATTGCATCCATAAATGACAAGGAGACAACAGTACATGTTATGTCCTTGTTTTCGGGTGTGATAAAGGAAGTTCAAAAAGTACGCTGCTTCTCATGCCCTAGCTTCAACCAATTTTTTCGGTGCTGAAAACCGGCCTATTTGAACACTTACTAATAATAAATTAACGGCTGAAGAGGTGTAGTTGTGTTTAAAGACTTATTTCAGAAAAAAAGAAAATACGCGACCATTCCTTCAGAACGTTTGGGGAGCGACGCGAATTCTACGCCGGCGGAAAGGCCAAAGCGCGAAATCCCAGAAGGTCTGATGAATAAATGTAGCCGCTGCGGCAGCATACAATACAGCAAGGAGCTTGAGAAGAACCTTAAGGTTTGTCCTTCTTGCGGCTATCATATGCGCCTCAATGCGATGGAACGGATCCGTATTACGTTGGATGAAGGTAGCTTCATCGAGTATGATCAGGATTTGGTATCTGAAGACCCGCTTGAGTTCCCGGGATATGTGACTAAGCTTGAGCAGCAGGCTATGAAATCGGGGCTGCGTGAAGCGGTTGTCACCGGTGAGGGAACGATTGGCGGATTTCCAGTAGTTACTGCTGTCATGAGTTTTGATTTCTTTACGGGAAGTATGGGCTCAGCTGTTGGAGAGAAAATTACGCGAGCCATTGAAGCGGCTACAGCCAAACGTCTACCTATTATTATCTTCTCGACATCGGGCGGGGCCCGTATGCAAGAGAGTATCCTTAGTCTGATGCAGATGGCGAAGACGAGTGCAGCCTTAGCCCGCCATAATGAGCAGGGCGGATTCTATATTTCGGTCATTACGGACCCGACTACAGGGGGCGTATCGGCCAGCTTTGCTATGCTTGGTGATATTATCATCGCTGAGCCAGGAGCAGTCTTCGGCTTCGCCGGCAGAATTGTCATTGAGCAGACGATTCGTCAGAAGCTGCCGGATGATTTCCAAACTGCAGAATTTAATTTGCAGCATGGTCAGTTGGACCTTGTGATTCATCGCAAAGAACTTAAGGCGATGTTGACTAAATTGATCGACTTGCACAGCGTGAAGGGAGGAGCATAAATGGCTGGAGAATTGCCTTTTGAGACACCTCTTGTGAAACTGCGCGAGAAAATTAATGAGCTGAAGCAGTTTGGCCAGGAGAAGGGAATCGATTTCAGCGAAGAAGTTGCACGACTGGAGGAACGTTACAAACAGCTGGATGAAGAAATATACAGCTACATAACGCCATCGCAGAAGATGCATCTAGCTAGACATCATCAGCGTCCGACCTCACTCGATTTGATTAACCTGATCTTTGAAGATTTCATCGAGCTGCATGGGGACCGTCAATTTGGGGACGATCTGGCTATCGTGGGCGGTCTGGCTAAGCTGGACGGAACCGCGGTTACGGTCGTCGGTCAGCAGCGCGGTAAGGATACGAAGGATAATATCGCCCGATTTTTCGGAAGCCCGCATCCGGAAGGGTTCCGCAAGGCACTGAGACTTATGCATCAAGCGGAGAAGTTCGGCAGACCGGTCATTACCTTTATCGATACTAAAGGCGCCTATCCAGGAAGCACGGCGGAGGAGAGAGGACAATCCGAGGCGATCGCCCGTAATTTGATGGAGATGGCTGCGCTTCGTGTACCTTTGATCTGCGTCGTGATTGGTGAAGGTGGTAGCGGTGGTGCATTAGCACTAGGTGTCGGCAACCGTGTCCTCATGCTGGAGAACGCTATATATTCTGCGATCTCACCGAATGGAGCGGCTTCGATTCTATGGAAAGACGCCTCCAAAGCAGATATGGCGGCCGAAGCGATGAGGATTACTGCTAAGGATCTGCTCGAGATGGAAGTCATCGAAGGCATAGTCCCTGAACCTCGTGGTGGTGCTCATCGTGATTATGAGACGACGGCAGCAGCGATCAAGCAGGAATTGCTCATACATTTGCAAGAATTATCCATTATGAATTCGGACGAGCTGCTGGAGGATCGCTACAGGAAGTTCCGTAAGATCGGCAAATTTACGGAGAAGGCAAACGCTGAGATCGGATATTCCAATTCCGATGAAGCAGCGACTGCTGAACTTGCTCTAGAGGACCATCAAGAATCGGACGAAAAAAATGCTGATGTGAAGGAACAAGTTGTCATAGAATCTTCCGGCTCAGGAAATGTATAGGCTTTTATATTATCGATATGACAAATTCCCTATACAAATCGATTAAACTATAGTAAATTTAGTTGTTGGAAAAGAAGTATTAAAAAAATATAGAGAGAACCTAAAAACGGAGGAAACCCAAAATGCGCAAAACAAAAATCGTATGTACTATCGGTCCTTCCAGTGAATCGTTAGAAAACACCAAGAAATTAATCATGGCCGGAATGAACGTTGCTCGCCTTAACTTCTCGCATGGTGATTTTGAGGAGCATGGCAACCGAATCAAAACGATTCGCCAAGCGAGCAAAGAGTTGGGGAAAACGATCGCCATACTGTTGGACACCAAAGGTCCTGAAATTCGCACCGGTAAATTGTTAGAAGAGCCGATTGAACTTGTTCAAGACGAGTTCATCACTTTGACCACTGAAGAAATCCTCGGTGACAAGAACCGTATCTCCATTACTTACAAAGAGCTTCCTGGAGATGTGAAAGTGGGTTCAACTATTCTGATCGACGATGGTCTGATCGGATTGACCGTTGAAGAAGTTCAAGGTACGGAAATCAAATGCCGCATCGTAAACGGCGGTACGATCAAGAGCAAGAAGGGTGTTAACGTTCCAGGCGTGAACATCTCTTTGCCAGGGATTACAGAGAAAGACGCTAACGATATCAAGTTTGGAGTAGAACAAGGCATCGATTTCATTGCGGCTTCCTTCGTTCGTAAAGCTAATGACGTACTTGAAATTCGTAAATTGCTTGAAAGCATGAATGCAACACATATCCAAATTATCTCGAAGATCGAGAACCAACAAGGTGTGGACAACCTGGATGAAATTCTTGAAGTGTCCGACGGCTTGATGGTAGCACGTGGCGACCTTGGCGTAGAGATTCCTGCTGAAGATGTACCACTCGTGCAAAAATTGATGATCGAGAAATGTAACCGCGTAGGTAAGCCGGTTATTACAGCAACACAAATGCTTGATTCCATGCAGCGCAACCCAAGACCTACTCGTGCGGAAGCAAGTGACGTAGCGAATGCAATTCTTGACGGTACAGATGCAATCATGCTTTCTGGTGAGACAGCTGCTGGTAAATACCCAGTTGAGTCTGTTCAGACGATGTCCCGCATTGCTGAGAAGGCTGAATCTGCGCTTGACTATCATGGAATTCTCGTGAAGCAAAGAATCGCTCAAGAGACAACAGTTACAGAAGCAATCAGCCAAGCTGTAACGACTTCTGCTCTTGAATTGAACGCTAAGGCAATCATCACTTCGACGGAAACGGGTTATACAGCACGTATGGTATCGAAGTATCGTCCGCAAGCACCGATCGTTGCAGTTACGACTCAAGATCAAACATTGCGTCGTATGGCTCTGAACTGGGGCGTAATTCCAGTTAAAGGCCATGTAGCTACATCGACGGATGAGATGTTCGACAATGCTATGAAGGGCGGACTTGAGTCCGGTATCGTTGCCGAAGGAGATCTCGTAGTCATTACTGCTGGAATTCCACTTGGAAGCTCTGGTTCAACGAACCTGATGAAGGTTGGCCAAGTTCGTAAATAATTCATAGATGCACTATTATAGTGTATAGAGATAAGAAGCAATGGGACAACCGGTGACGGTGTGCCATTGCTTTTTTTTCAATAGAGATG
The DNA here is from genome assembly GCA_036498705.1 of Paenibacillus sp. Taxonomy (GTDB): domain Bacteria; phylum Bacillota; class Bacilli; order Paenibacillales; family Paenibacillaceae; genus Fontibacillus. Next base: position 1,037 of record DASYFA010000305.1, on the reverse strand, counting down.
GATATATTTAAGCACAAGAGGAGGAATTATGACCGTGTATGTAAGCGAGCTTGGCATCACACCAAAGTATTTTGAATATGATATGATGGGAATTATATATCACTCGCATTATTTGGAGTGGTTCGAGGCTGGCCGAATGAAATTAATTCAGGACCTTGGCTTAAGTTATTATGAGATGGAGATGTCCGGTTATATTTCACCGGTTCAGGAAATGAAAGTAGAGTATAAGCGGGGAGTTCGTTACGGGGAGGAAGTGCAGCTTCGTACCTGGATTAAGCAGAACGGGGGAGTCAAGACCGAATATGCTTATGAAGTATGGAATGGTGAGGGTACGTTATGTGTCGTAGGTACATCGGTTCATTATGTAGTTAGACGTGAGGACTTTAAGCCTGTGCAGTTCAAGAAAGTGTTCCCGGAATGGTATTCCGCGTTTGAAAAGGCGAGTGAAAACTGAACAATTTTGATTCTGGAGTCTCAAAACGGTAAAATATGATTCATAGGAATTTCTTGCTGAAGAAACTTGCTAGTGAAAAGGAGTTATTTATGCGTAAATGGATTGCCGTTTTGATTGTTTTATTTCCAATTGTAGAGTTTTGGGGATATGTTGAGGTTGGAGGAAGACTGGGCGTAGGCAAGACGATCTTCCTGACCGTTGCGACTTCGATTATTGGCGGCTTGATGATGCAATTCGAAGGTAGCAAGGTGATGGCGGAAGCGAAATCGCAAATGAACGGTGGGCAGATTCCTGGTCGCACGATGCTGGATGGAATGTGTGTGTTCTTTGGCGGGATTTTGTTGCTGATACCTGGCTTCGTTACGGATATTATTGGATTTACAATGGTGTTCCCACTTACTCGTCTGATCTACCGGAAGCTACTCTTGAAATGGATTGAGAAGAAGATGAAAGATGGTTCGATCACCTTTTATCGTCGTTGACTATTGATAGATTCATGTATACAATGAATTAAATTGTATGTTCAAAAAGTCAGGCTTTCAGCACCGAAGCTTATGCTTCCGATGTGCGTTTTTTCAAAACG
>DASYFA010000304.1:0-28428 GCA_036498705.1 Paenibacillus sp. | reverse complement strand
CAGCTATGAGACGAATGTAGATCACCAAGAGTATGAAGCAATGCAGCAGAGCGCCAATATGTACGAACAACCTTTTATTAATTGGAAGAATCGATTGTTTATCAGTATGAAGTATCCCGTGAACACATCCAGACCACCTCTTTTTATCGTCAGTATTGAGCTATCAACCAAGAAAATCGTCGAGAAGCTCTCGCAGATAACAAATTCTCACGAAGGGCAAACAGCGATGCTAAGCATGAATCAGCAATGGTCTTTAGTAAGTGGATCAAATACGGGCCTATTGGAGGTCATGCAACAGCTGGCGATTGAAAAGCAGGATCAGCAAGTGAAGGAAGGCTACGAGATAATTAACTTTGAAGGAAAACGGTATTTAACGGTCTATCGTTATTCAGAGCTCTGGAATTCGTATTTAGTGTCGAGTGTACCTGAAGCAGCGATACTAGGTCCTATCCAAAAATATCAGATATGGTTCTGGTATGCTGTAGTACTGGCTGTTTGTATCGTGTTATTCTTCACTTTTTCGTTAAGGCGTTTAATCTATCGTCCATTGATGCGGCTTATTTATTCATTCCGGCGTGTTCAGCAGAATAAGCTGGAGCTTATTCCGATTGATCGGGGTGAGGATGAGTTTGGTTATTTATATCATGCATTCAATAATACGGTCAGATCATTGAAAACGCTAATCGAGGAAAATTATGAGCAGCAAATCCGAAATCAGCGATCAGAGCTAAAACGATTGCAGTCGCAAATTAATCCGCACTTTTTATATAATTGCTTCTTTGTCCTGTGCCGCTTAATTAAATCCGATCATCAAAAGGAGAAGGCGTATCAATTCTGTCTTTATATCGGTCAATATTTTCAATTTATAACCCGCAATACCGAGGATGAAATTCCGCTCAGTATGGAGATGGACCATTCACGGACCTATGTCGAAATGCAGCGTATATGCTATGGTGATCGAATTGAAGTGGAGTTTGACGATCGGGTTCCCGATATGACAGTGCCGCGTCTAATTTTTCAGCCTATTATTGAGAACGTTTATGTACACGCTTTTGGAAATATGAGAAGCAAAGGTATTCTTCGTGTGTATGGGGAGCAGCAGCAGGATGATTTATTTGTTCTGTACGTTGAAGATAACGGTGAGAATATCAGTGATAAAGATATTATGCAGCTTAATGATCGCTTGGCGAAGCCTCATTTTACTTTTGAGGAGACTACCGGACTGATTAATGTTCATCGCAGACTGCAGCTTCGTTATGGTGAGGAGAATGGAATCAAGGTTTCACGTTCAGTATTGGGGGGCTTGAAGGTAACTATTCAATTAAGAATGAGCTAGAGGGGGAAACAGCATGTATCGGTTGTTAGTTGTCGATGATCTTCCCATCATTGTTGATGGCCTTCTTGAGTTGTTCGAGCAGACGAAGCATTTGCAGCTAGAGCTGTACAAAGCTTATTCAGGCGAGGAAGCCTTGGAAATATTGAAAGCGCATCCTATCGATATCGTGATTTCGGATATCAAGATGCCTGGTCTTGAAGGGATAGAACTGCTACGTGAGATTAAGAGCCATTGGCCTTCCTGCAAGGTAATATTTCTATCTGCCTATAACGATTTTCAATATGCCAGGAGCGCAATTACATATGGTGGATTTGAATATATATTAAAGATTGAGAGCGATGATAAAATTGTAAGTTCTGTGGAAAAAGCGATTGCCAAGCTAGAGGAAGAGGCCAGGGAGAAGGCAATCGTGGCGAAAGGTTATACCAATATGAGAATGGCCATTCCTTCATTACAGAAGGAGGCTGTGCTTGAGCTGCTTAAGGGTAGGCAGTTTAGCGCCCCTAAGCTTCAGCATATGCTCGATGAGGTTCGTATTCCACTTGAAGCAGAGCTGCCGGTATATGTGATGCTAGGCAGGATTGAGGAATGGAAGGAAGGCTTAACCGCACAGGATAAAGCTTTATTTATATATGCGTTTCAAAATATTAGCGATGAGTATTTAGCGTCTCATGTACGTAGCTATTCCTGCTGCTACGATCCCTATAGGATCGTATGGTTTATTCAACCTAAACGGGATGTTGTGGATGGGGCAGTAGGGCCATCCATGGATTGGATGAGAACACATCGTGAGACGAGACGGCTTATTTCAACAATTCAGCAGAGCTGCGAGAGGATATTAGGTTTATCCGCATCCTTTGTACTTAGTAATAAGAGCACACCTTGGAATGAGCTGTCGCAATGCTTCCATACGATTAAATATGATTTCGCGCATTATCGGGACGGAATCAGGGAAAATGAACCGATGGTGATGGCAGCCGACATAACGGAAATGAGCAAGGTTAATGCTCAGGTAGGGGCGCAGAGCTTTGATTCCTTCTACCATACACGCGTACAACTGCTAATGACCTGCCTGGAAAACAATCATCAGGAACAATTCAACGAGCTCTATCTTGAGCTGGTCGCGGTCTGGAAGGATGGAGCGGGGTCATATGAGCGAAAGATTGAGTTATATCATTCGCTTTCGGCGGTATACCTGTTTTATTTCAGTAAGCATCCGGAGGTTCGAGCTTATTTGAACACGCTGCTGGATTTGGATCATCTGTTCCATCCGCGGAATCATGTGTCTTGGGAGGAGCTTGATCATTATTTTTGGCAGTTGGCAGAGTATATTTTTGAATGGAATGCTTCCAAAGGGGAGGATTCACCGGCGGAGGTCGTCGCCAAAGTTCACCATTACATTGAGAAGAATATTGCTACGGACACATCTTTGAATGCTCTAGCGGATTATGTAGGATTAAATCCCTCCTACTTATCAAGGTTGTATAAGCAAATAACGGGTAAGGGATTATCCCAATATATTAATGATTATCGTACCTTAACGGCCAAGTCCATGCTCTTGAATTCGTCGAAAAAAGTAAGCGAGGTAGCCTCCGCCTTAGGCTATAACTCTGCATTGGCGTTCATACGTTTCTTTAAACGGCAAAGCGGAGTGACGCCGCAGGAATTTAGAATGCTTGGAACAGAGGTTCAGCAGCAAAGTCAATAAGTGTATATCAATATCTAATCTTATCTATTTAACCTCTGCTAGATCTGTTACTACAATAATAGTGAGTTCAACTATTTGAACAACCTTTATGAATGTAACCGATGAACTGTCGAGGAGGAATAGAAGTGAAGACGATAACAGCTGTCTTACTGGGTGCTGGGAGCAGAGGGCGTTTTATATACGGCCCATATGCCGAGAAATTTCCGAATGAGCTTCAATTTGTTGCCGTCGCTGAACCGAATGCAGAACGACGGGAGCAATTTGCCAGTATTCATCAGATTGCCTCTCCATATGTGTTTGATACTTGGGAGAAGGTATTTGAGCATGGAAAGCTTGCCGACGTCATGATCATCAGCACTTTGGATCGTGAGCATTATGAACCGGCCATGAAGGCGATGGCTCTGGGGTATCATGTCTTACTGGAGAAGCCGATGTCTCCATCGAAGGAAGAATGTATCCAGCTTGAGCGAGCCTCTCATCAATATCAAAGATTGCTTATCGTGAGCCATGTGCTGCGCTATGCGCCGTTCTGGTCGGGAATTAAGCGTTGCATCGATGACGGGGAGCTAGGGACTGTAGCTACGATACAGCTGACTGAGAATGTGGGTTATCTTCATATGGCTCATAGCTATGTACGAGGCAATTGGAGAAATTCAGAGGAGTCCAGTCCGATGATTCTTGCCAAGTCCTGTCACGACCTGGATCTCATCTCATGGCTGATGGAAGAGAAATGCACCAGTGTCAGTTCCTATGGCTCGCTGCTTTACTTTAGAAGAGAAAATGCTCCTGAAGGCTCCACAGATCGCTGTATCGATTTGTGTGCGGTGGAGAAGGAATGCCCTTTCTCGGCGATGAAGATGTATATCCAGCCGCCCGAACATCCGTGGGCTCGTTATATGACAGACGATTTATCACAGCAAGGGATACTTAAGGCGATTAAAGAAGGACCGTTTGGCCGTTGCGTATATCGTTGTGATAACAATGTCGTTGACCATCAAATCGTAAACATGGAATTTGCGAACGGTGCGAATGCCTCCTTCATCATGTCCGGATTAACAAAGAGCGGTACGAGACGGGTACAACTCATGGGGACCCGTGGGGAGATTATCGGGGATATGGACGAAGGCAAATTCACGTTATATCGTTACGCGACAGGTGAGAAGGTTGAAATCGAGTGCAGTATCAATGGCGATGGTCATGGAGGAGGAGATGAGCGCCTGATTAGCTCATTTATTAAGCACGTTCACGCCTTTGAGGATGAGCCTGCATATGGTCTGACATCAGCCACGGCCTCTTTGCAAAGCCACCTGATCGCATTTGCCGCCGAGCAATCGCGGATAAACGGTGGGCAGCCTGTGCTAATATAGAAGAGTTGATGAGCGTATTTGTAACGGACATCAGCGACGCTTACATGCGGAAAATAGCCGTTTTCAAATTCTAACAGACACTACAGACGCTTAAATGTTGAAAAATGCCCCGAAAGGGGCATTTTTCTATCTAAGCTGCATCCATGTCCGTTAAAATCCGTAATGCTCGGTATTATCATCCTAAGAGGCTACTATGTCCTTTATTTCGTTACAGTATCAGCACACCTATCACAATGCTAACTTCTAAGCATCAGTTCGACTGATTAAAACGGGTTGTTCTTGTGTTATTCAAGGATCAACGTCGTATAACCCGGAATAGTCAGCTTGCCGGCTTCGAGCGAGGCTCCTTCCTTCGTAGAATCCAGGATCTTTGCGAAACCATAAGCTGTTTCTTTTGCCATAAGATCAACGGTCTGCTGGTTCGCAGTCAGGTTGTGGACGACTAATACGGTTTGCTGCTCCGTTTGGCGAAGATAAGCTGCGATGCCTGTCGCCTCTACGTCATATTCGCTAATTGCTCCATTCTTTAACGCCGGAATGCTACTCCTCATTTGTATCAATTTGTGATAGTACGAGAGAAGGGAGTCTGCATCGGCTAATTGCTCATCAACGCTTGTTCCTTCCTGTCCAGTATTGAAGTTCGTCTGTTCCCAGGTCGTTTGCCCAGCTCCGCTACCGCCTTTATACCACTGCATAGGCTCACGGATGCTCTCATCCGGTTTTGCCCCGAGCATGCCGATCTCCTCACCATAATAAATGAACGGATTACCCGGAATGGTTAAGAGCAGACCTGCGGCCATTTTTGCATGATTCAAATTTCCGTCCAATTGGGTCATCACCCGATTTAGGTCATGATTGGTCAGGAAGGTAGCATCGACAAATTTGCCGCCGGATTTCTCACTATATAGTTTATAGGTTCTTGCCAGGGTGAAGGCCAGATTACTGTCTTTTTCCTTGTTGGCCATACTGATTAAAGTTTCCGATAAGCTAAAGTTGAAGCCAGAATCCAGTGCGTTGTCCAAATAAAATGAGATCAACCCTGCCGATGGATCCCAAATTTCTCCGACAAGATAAACATCGGGTTTAACTTGTTCTAGACTTTGCCGGAATTCCTGCCACCATTTCACGTTCTTATCGGTGGTAGCCTGGCCTTTATCGGTTATAAGATTCTCAAAAATATGCTTGGCTGCATCCAATCTGAAGCCGTCGAGGCCTTGTTCCAGCCAGAAACGGCCGATATCTTCTATTTCTGTCCGGACATCCGGGTTATCGAAGTTCAAGTCAGGCATGCCCTCCGAGAAGATGCCGAGATAGTCATCTCCATTTAGAGGATGCCAGGGATTTCCGCTTCCGGCGGCACTTGAACCGCTTGTTTTGAGATTCTGGCTGCCTGCCCAGGTGTACCAATTACGGTATTTGCTATCTGTGCTGCTCGCTGAATCTATAAACCACGGGTGCTTCGTACTAGTATGGTTCACGACCAGATCCATAATTACTTTTATCCCGCGCCTATGTGCTTCATCAAGGAATTGCTTGAAGTCTTCCATCGTACCGTAATCCGGATTGATACTCCGGTAATCTGTCACATCATAACCGTGATAGCTTGGGGACGGATTAATCGGCATCAACCAAATGCCTTCAATCCCCAGATCTTTGATATAATCCAGCTTCTCGGTCAGTCCTTTGAAATCACCGATCCCGTCCCCATCGGAATCATAGAAAGAACGCACGAATATTTCGTAATAGACAGTGGATGGCTGAGTATCTATCGCCGTGACTCCCTTCGATGAATTAGCCGGGAGATTGGCGGAATTTGCTGTGTTGCTGGAATTCGAGGTATTCGCTGCGGGTGTTTCACTGTTGACGGAGGAGATATTTTTGCTCGAATCAGAGCTGCAGCCTGCAAGTAGAAGTACAATCGAGATAACGCTTACAAATAAAGCGGATGGTAGACGATGTGAAGCTTGGCGTAGCGTCATGACATACATTCCTTTCCTTGGAAACGGAGTTATATGTCTAAATAGTAATCCAATTCAAACGTTTGCACAAGAGTGGATTTCTTATGGAGTTGGTTCGTGTTCGTAGAGACACGTTCACTCTAATACGCGAGTTGATGTGGTTGCTACGCTCATAAACCTTTGATATAGCTCTGGGAATTCAATGGTCAAGGGCTGTTCTGGAAAGTTCGGAGTTTGAGAGCAAACGGCCATTTTATATAAAGGATCCGGCGAATATTGCTTAAAGAAGCAGCTTGTGAAGCGAATGTCCGTGTGGAGCCCGATATGATTCTCCTGCTTGCGTATGGTAAAGGAGGATAAAGGTAGGGACAGTCCTCGACCTTCGGCTTTGATATAGCTCTCCTTTAAAGTCCATAGCTCAAAGAAATAAGAAACTCTGGCTTCTGGCTGTAGTGTATTTAAATCAAGTAATTCTTGTTCTGAGAAGAAATGTTCTGCAATTCGGAGGTCGATGTCGCTAATTTTCTCTATATCTATGCCTATAGGGGCATCGGAGATGGCGCAGACTATCCATTGATCGGAATGAGAATTGTTGAAGTACAAATTGGACAGGCCTTGAACCATGGGTTTTCCATGACTGTTCCGCACGATTTGTAGGTCATGATTCATGATCCCGAGTTGATTGCAAATTAGCCACCTAGAGAGAGCTTCGGCCACTATCGATCGATGTGCATCTTCTTGGTGGGTGAATTTACGTATCCTTGCTTGTCTTTGCTCAGGCAGTCGACCTAGCAGATTTTCGACATGAATCGTATTCATATTTGGATGTAAAGGGGTCATATAAATCTCTAACATGAGTTTCTCCTATCATTAAAATGGAGATGATTAACATACGTTCATTTCCATTTTACCACAGTATGGATCAACTAGAATTTGTGGAAGATAAGGAAGACACTAACTAAAGAAAAGTAATCTTAAATTAATCCTACCCATTTACTCGAGATTGTGATATTATAGCGTCATTAATAATTCAACAAGGTCATTTGATATGACAGTTGAGGGGAGAGACAGAAGTGGAAACCTTTCAAGTAATACTTAACGTAGTCGTTATGCTTGCATTAATTGGGCTGTTGCTCTGGATGCAGAAGAAGCATATTTCTTTTACAAAGCGAGTATTTACCGGTCTTGGATTGGGGCTCGTATTTGGGGTTATATTACAGGCATTCTATACTTCCAACTCTGATGTGATGTCTAAATCGTCAGATTGGTTCAATCTTGTTGGTCGGGGTTATGTCGGCTTATTGCAAATGGTCGTTATCCCACTGATTATGGTGTCGATCATCTCGGCAATTATGAAATTGAAGGGCAAGCAGAATTTGGGCAAGATGACCGCCCTCATTATCGCTACATTGCTAATAACAACAGCAATTGCTGCGACAGTAAGTATCGTAACTAGCCTTAGCTTCGATCTGAAGGCGATTCAAATTGAATCCGGTCAGAAGGAGCAGGAGCGCGGAGCGAAGCTTGAAGAGAAAGTTGGCGATGTAGCCGGTAAGACGATTCCGCAATATGTGCTTGATTTCATTCCGACAAATCCGTTTGCGGATATGGCCGGTACACGTAGTACTTCTACGATGGCTGTCGTTATTTTCTCAGCATTTATCGGGGTTGCAGTACTTGGATTAGACCGTAAGAAGCCGGAACAAGCAGAGACCTTCCGTAAAATCGTTGAGGCTGTATATGCTGTCGTTATGCGAATCGTAACCTTAGTGCTGAGGCTGACGCCTTACGGGATTCTGGCGCTCATCACCAATGTGGTGGCGACGACGAATCCGGAGGAGATTCTGAAGCTGATCAAGTTCGTTGCTGCTTCCTATGTAGCACTGATCGTTATGTTCATCATTCATCTTATTATACTCGCATTTTTCGGATACAATCCGATTCAATATGTGAGAAAGGTAGTTCCAACACTGGTCTTCGCGTTCACATCTCGTTCCAGTGTTGCTACCATTCCGTTGAATGTGGAGACACAGACGAAGCGTCTGGGCGTGCCTGAGGGCGTTGCAAACCTGTCGGCTTCGTTCGGCTCGATGATCGGGCAGAATGGATGTGCCGGGATTTATCCGGCGATGCTGGCGGTTATGATCGCACCAACGGTAGGTATTAATCCGATGAGCTGGGATTTCATTATTACCTTGATTCTTGTCGTAGTGATCAGTTCGTTCGGTGTTGCTGGCGTTGGCGGCGGAGCCACCTTCGCTTCGCTGATCGTACTGTCGACGATGAACTTGCCAGTAGGTCTTGCAGGTCTGTTGATCTCCGTTGAACCGTTGATCGACATGGGCCGTACCGCCCTGAACGTCAACGATTCCATCGTAGCTGGGGTTGTGACCGGCAAGGTGCTTGGCGAAAATGATAAAGACGTGTTCAAGCAAAATGTAGAATTGGATGTTGTGCAAGCATAAACTATAAATTATAAGGCGGCAGCCCCGGATCATCTTCAATGATGATAGAGGCTGCCGCCTTTATTTTAAGGTGCGTGTGCGCTCAGAGGTCACATCTTGTTGTATAGTGACACGGGGGATCAAGTCCAGAGGTGCGCATTTCAATGATTGCGATCTAACGGTTGTTATCGTGGTTAATTCGCTGTTTTTGCTCTGTTTTTATTTTTAATGGTTGTCCCAGAGGTTATTTCGGTATTTTAACGAGAAATCTAACGATATTTCTAAAATATCGCGCTGATGATAACCGTTAGTTTGTTAAACCCGTTATTATGTTGCGGTTAGCCATTGTGGCAACCGTTACGATCTATGTTACACCTCTAATGCGGTTGCAGAATTTAAGTCCACAGTCGAGAATATTCCCTTCTATATAGATGGGAGATCCTTCAATATTTTTGGGTCTCAAGGCGATGTAGGGGGATTCAACGTTCTATGCTGCAGATCTGATACGTAAGCTTATAATAGTCGTTACTGTCTTTCGAGAGAGTTGCCGATTTTTTGGGATTAAAGAAACAATTTCCAACATTCTTACTGTTAATTTGACATATTCAATGTATACTATCAGTAATCTTTACAAATTATTGAGACGCTTTGCCGCTATTCTCGTATATAATAGTATTAATACGCGGAAAGGTGGTGCATCTGGCAGAATGGATGCATGGGTGCTTTGGTTAATTGCCGCAGGAGTATTACTCGTATTTGAAATGATGACGCTGACATTCTACTTGCTCTGGTTATGCCTTGGTGCAGTAGTCGCAGCGGTCGTCGCCTGGATAGCTCCAGATGCTTATATCCTGCAAGTTATAGCAGGCTGCGTAGTGGCTATTGTACTTACGATCTTTACTAAGCCATTATCGCGAAAGTTTCGTAATTCATCCAAGGGGTATGAGGATACCGGTACAGAACTGGTAGGGAAGCAAGGAGTCGTTGTTGAACCTATTGAGGAGGGACAGTTCGGAATCGTGAAAATCGGCGGAGACACCTGGAGTGCTACATCAGTGCGTTCTCTGAAGAAGGATGAGCTGGTTCGGGTGCTGAAGCGCAGCAGTACAATTATTGAAGTAGAAAGATGGGAGGATTTCGCTTAATGAACTGGGAATGGATATTTATACTTGTTATTATTCTAGTTGTTGTTGTATTTATCTCACTCACTGTTAAGATCGTACCACAGCAACGCGTGGGGGTCGTAGAACGCCTCGGTAAGTTCAATCGTCTGTTAACGCCGGGTCTTAATATTTTGATTCCGGTGATTGATCAGGTTCGAATTTTTCATGATTTGCGGATTCAACAGGCTAATGTGCCACCGCAGACGGTTATTACCAAGGATAACGTGCAGGTGCAAATCGACACGATTATCTTCTATCAAGTGGTAGGGCCAGAGCAGGCCACCTACGGAATTTCGGATTATGTATATGGGGTAAGAAATATTTCTACAGCGACGATGCGTCAAATCATCGGTAAGCTGGAGCTAGACGAGACGCTGTCTGGACGGGAGAAAATCTCTACAGAAATTCGTATCGCCTTGGACGAAGCTACTGAGAAATGGGGCGTGCGGATCGAGCGGGTTGAAGTTATCGATATTAAGCCGCCGCTTGATATCCAAGAAGCGATGGACAAACAAATGAAGGCCGAGCGGAGCAAACGGGCTATCGTCCTTGAAGCGGAAGCAGCGAAGCAAGATATGATCCTTCGTGCCGAAGGGGATAAGCAGAGTAAGATCCTGAAAGCAGAAGGGGATAAAGAAGCGCGGATTCGTGAAGCGGAAGGCTTACGCCAGGCGCAGGAGCTGGAAGGACAAGGACGCGCGAAAGCGATCCAGGTCGTAGCAGAAGCGGAGAACACGCGGATCCAATTGCTGCGCGATGCCGCATTGACCGAGCAAGTCCTTGCATATCAATCGTTTGAAGCGTTGAAGGAAGTTGCGAAAGGCCCAGCCAATAAAGTATTCATCCCATCCAACGCGGTCGAGACGCTCGGAAGCCTTGGGGCGATCGGTGAGTTGTTCAAGGAAGGGAAGGGACATAAGTAAGCCGTCCTAACCTAGCTATCAAGCTGAATTTGCATTAGTCCATTAAATAGTTGGAGCCATCCCGGTAGCAATGCTGCTAAGGGATGGCTCTTTTTATAACGAAACAGGGTATCGTTATTTAGGCCGAAAAGGGCCGCTGAAAATTCTAACGAAACTAGGTATCGCTATTGAAGCAAATTAGGGGTAAAGAGCCTATTTTCCCCGTAAATAGCGATCCGTAGTTTCGTTAGAGATTTAAAGGTTCGTCAATGATTTCAGGAGTAGTAGACCAAGGCGTCTTCCAACTCTGTCTCCACTAATGTGTAGGGAAAATAGGGTTCGACAGATCTGAGGATCAGTCTGACATGAACTCCGCCTTCCACTTGCTTCATGGAGATCACTTTATATTCCCGGGTCAATGTGTTTAATTGGTGGCGGTCTGTTATTACAGCTTCCGCAATCCGGCTTTGTATGCCTCCCAGCCATTCATGAGGCGTCCCATGGAAATCTACGGTTTTATTCTTGATGAAGACGAGTTGATCACATGCAGCCGCAATATCGTCTACATTATGGGTAGACAGCAGTATCAGCTTACGCTCACCTAGAGAAGCCAGCAAGGCTCTGAAACGGATCTGCTCCAGCGGGTCAAGACCGGTTGTCGGTTCATCGACGAGAATGATGTCCGGATCTTTGATCAAGACGAGGGCGATTCCCAGCCTTCTCCGCATTCCCGGTGAATAAGAACCGATTTTTCTATAGGCGGCTCCCTTAAGGTTGACCAGTTCCAGTACCTCGTCCATACGTTCATCAATTTGTTGCCGGGTACCTATCTTGTTGAGCTTACTAATATAGCCCAGCATTTCGTAAGCGTTAAGCTCATCATACAGACTGAAGTCTTGAGGGAGGTATCCTACCTGTTCTTTGACCTTCATCGAATTCTCTACGGTATCCAGCCCGTTGATGAGGATCTTTCCTTGCGTTGGCTTCGTTAATCCCGAGATTAAATTCATTAATACCGTTTTGCCGGACCCATGATAACCCAGGATACCCACTATGCCAGTATCAGCCTTGAAATTAATGTCCTTAAGCACTTCATTCTTCCTGAAGGATTTATATACATTTACAACTTCTAGTGTACTCATTGTTACCTCCTTAGACAGGGTTCGATCGATCTATGGATTTCTGCCTTTCATGGCGGATACATTTAGAATAAACAGCACTGCAGTGATAATGATCAAAACAATCGTCCATAACTCACCTTCAAAATTCGTACCCTCTATTAATGCCGCACCCCATAGCAGTAATGAGGTGATATAACCGGTCATACTATTTCTAGTGATATTAGCAGCGGTCAGTCCAACCACTGCCAGGAGCAGGCTAGAGCTGTAGAGGATCAGCAATCTGCCGATACCATTCTCCAGACCGAACAGAAACGCCGCCATATACATCAAGGTAATCAATGATTCAGACACTAGTGTGCCGAAGGCAAAACGTTCGAGCATAATTTTATATCTTGGTGTACTGCTCGTATAAATGTATCCGGCCCGCTTATTTCCATATATCTCTGAATGTATAGGGATTAATATGCAGCTGGGCAGCAGAACCATAATATATTGAAAAATCGACCAGAAAGCGTGGTCTTTCGAGATGAACGCGTACATGCAGAGGAGCAGCATGACTGTGATGACGGGCGCAGATCCTTGAAGCAGGATCGCTTTATGGTATGAAGAACATATCTTTCTGACTTTCCTTCTGCATTTCCGCTTGTCATCGAAGCCTGATCGATCCTTATTTAACGATACAGAATATAGCACCACATAGATTGTAAGAAGCAGGATGAAAATCATTGACGCTAGCAAGGTGAGATGGAACATGGCAGGAACATAGTTCGCGACTAAGAGCGTTCCAACATAAGAGACAATCTTGCTACGCAGCAAAATATATAGAATCCCGCTGAACAGGGAAGCGATTAGAACAGCAGGTACATCGTCCCTGACAAAAGCAGACAAGAGCCCCATTACATCGTAAGGGGACTGCCCAACAAGTAATGGACTAACCGAGTACAAGACTAAGCTGACCAGGGAGCAGAAAAAATAGCAGGTTATGATAGCTAGCCATTTCCCTAAAGCGATGTTGTGAAGCCGGATTGGTTGCGAGAATAATATATGTTGTGACAGCGTTCCTTTGTGTTCTTTCAAAATTAGGGCCATCGATAATGGCATTGAGCAAAGAATTAGCGTCCATAAATGATGCGTGAACAAAGAAACCGCCTGATCCCCTGCCAGGTTGATAGGGAGAACAGGGTTGCTCAGTAATGCAGCTAATAATACGGCGCCTCCGATTACAAGCCAGCCGTTATTTTTATAAAGCATTTTGTATTCGAGCAATAATAAATTTTTCATCGAACGATTCCTCTTGTTTGCATAATTTTTTCTCAGTAAGTAATGCCTCTTATTAAAACGGATTGCTAGAACAAAATGTTATAAAGAGAAGGAGGGGATAGTCCAAGTTTGTTCTTCATTGTGTTAATGGCGAGTGTGGGAGGGAGGTTGCCAAATGAATGCTGTGTCTATCTATCCTTACAAATTATGTATAATGTCAGGGCTGCTGAGCCAACGAATCAGATTCTCGTTGTCCAGCAGCCCTTTGTATAATAAACCGCTTAGGAATTACGCTTGGCCAGCTGTTCTTTCAAACGATCTAGTTCTTCATTCACTGCTGGAGAATTAGCTACGTTCGAAGCTTCGGCATGAACGCCTCGGGAATTGAACGAAAGGTCGAGGTCCGTCTCCCACTCCAATATCTTCTCTTCCATCCGTTCAAACCCTCGTGCCGCAACACCGCTCTCGATACCGCGGCTGAAATTAGGCTGCTGCACTGCGGCGCGTTCCTTGGCTTTTTGAGTTCTGGCTGCCAATTCATTGCGCTTTTCCTTAAGGCGGGCATATTCCTCCTGCGCTTGGCTTAATTGCTGCTGCAGTTCAAGAACATGTTCCTTAGCTTGGTTCATTTCTGAGGTGTGCTGCTGTACTTTATCCTCAAATTGTATCTTAAGTATTGCGGCTTCACGGGCTGCGACCTCATCACCTGCTTCAAGCGCGGAGAGGGCGCGGAGCTCGTATTCTTTTACGGATTGTACAGCTTCATTTAATTTTCTCTCTGCTACGCCGGCTGCTCTTTGCTGTCCTTTGATATTCTCTTCGGCAGTACGGATACCATCTTCCATATTCCGCAAATATTGCCCAGTCATGAGGATTGGATCCTCTAGTTTGTTCAATACCTCGTGGACTGTGGCTTTGGTTAAGTTGGAGATTCTTTCAAATATACTCATGGTTATCTGCTCCTTTGAATTTGTATTTGGTATGTTGTGATTAGTAGTTGCTGAAATGATCGAAGTACTCTGCTCCGCCAATCGGCTCCTTCGGAACGATCAGGGTGGCGATCAGATAGAGGGCGATCACACTGCCGAAGCTGCAGAGTGCAGCTACTACAGCTACTAGCCGTACTACCGTCGGGTCAACACCGAGCCATTCTGCGATACCTCCGCAAAGTCCACTCACCTGTTTGTTTGTTGCAGAACGATACAATTTTTTCATCATCCATACACTCACTTTCTTATATAAATTCAATCACTTGGCTTAGTTGTTTGATTGTGTGTTGTTTTCTTATGTTCTCATTGTATAAGGATTCGGCTCCCAGCATAACGGGCTTAAGATGGTTTATGAACTAGACCTTAGTCGGGCTGCGAAGCTCGCCACAAGACCGGGAGGTAAATAATAAATGCGTAATACAGGCTTAACATTGCAGGATTATACTAGGTCTATGGATAATATTATTTAAAAAATGGGATTTGGCTAAGGAGGATACAACGTGATGAATCTGATAAATTTTGCCCATCGTGGCGCTTCCGCTTACTGTCCTGAGAATACAATGGCTTCATTTGTTCGTGCTCTGGAGCTCGGTGCTAGTGGTATTGAGACGGATGTACAGATGACAAAGGATGGCCGACTCGTGCTGATCCATGACGAATCGCTGGAACGGACGACGGGAACGAAGGCTTGGGTAAAGGATTTGACCTGGGAGGAGATCCAGACGCTGGACGCTGGGAGCTGGTTCCATGCCGATTTTGCGGGTGAGAGGCTACCGTCACTGGAGCAATTGCTAGAGCTCGCAAGCGACAAGGGGATTATCGTGAATATCGAGCTGAAGAACGGCTTTGTACAGTACCCTGAATTGGAAAAAAGAGTGATCGAGACGATCAGACGCTATGGAATGGCGGAGCGAACGATTATTTCCAGCTTTAATCACTATTCCTTGCGGGAATGTCATCAGATCGCACCTGATATTCGTACTGGCATTCTGTATGGTGAAGGGCTGTATGAGCCCTGGGAGTATGCGAAGGGGATCGGTGCTGATGCGCTGCATGCTTACATGTATGCAGTAATACCGGAGCTGGTTGCTGAGGCGACCAAGCACGGAGTTGCTTATCATCCGTTTACTGTAAATGAAGAGAGTATGATGGAGGCTTTGATCCAGGCAGGGGTTGCAGGGATTATTACCGACTACCCGGATAAGCTGGCACAGTTATTATCAAAATAGTACGTGTTTATACAACCTCTAAATAGGAAGGTGACGAATGAAGAAAACTTGGCTGCTGGGACTCGGTTTTTTTAGCATCAGTTTGACCTGGGCACTTTATAATGCCTTCGTTCCGTTGTTCTTGGATAACTATTTGAAGAGCACCGCGATGATAGGGTTTATGATGACAATTGATAATTATTTTGCGATGTTTCTACAGCCATGGATCGGTCACCGCAGTGATAAAACAAATACGAGGTATGGCCGCAGGATGCCATATCTGTTGATTGGAATGCCGCTCGGCGCGGTATTTGTAACATTAATCCCCTGGCATAATAGCTTGATTACATTGGTATTGTTCATGGTGTTAATGAATTTATCGATGAGCTTATTCCGTTCCCCAACGGTAGCTTTAATGCCTGACATTACAGAAGAGAAGAACCGGACAAAAGCGAACGGAATTATTAATTTCATGGGTGGCTTCGGCTCGGTGCTGGCTTTTGCCGTCGGTTCCAAGATGTACGGAATTAGCTCGTATATGCCGTTTCTGTTCGCGGGAATCGCCATGCTAGGCTCATTATTTGTGCTAAAGACGGTCATCAGAGAGCCGGTCACACTGCAAAGCACAGAGGAAGCGGCAAAGCCGATCCGTCCAATCTCTATTAAGGAGGAACTGAATCGTACGACGCTGTTTATCTTGGGTGCGATCTTCTTCTGGTTTGTAGCTTATCAAGGAGTAGAAGCTTTATTTACTCTGTATGGTACCAAACATATTGGAATGTCTAATAGCGAGGCTTCATTCTCACTTACTTTCTTCTCGCTCGCATTTCTCTTGTTCGCCCTACCGAGCGGTTGGCTTGGAGCCAAGTTTGGGAAGAAGAGGATTATCTCGATTGGGGTAAGCGGCTTAGTCATCATTTTTGGTTCACTGATCTTCGTGGACTCTGTATTATGGCTACGTGTGCTTCTGATTTTCGGAGGCATTTTCTGGGCATGTATTAACATTAACTCTTACCCTTGGGTCATTTCGACTGGCCGCGAGGAGAGCATTGGCACGCGAACTGGGATCTATTATTTCGTATCGTCTCTGGCGGCCATATCTTCACCCCCGTTATTAGGATGGGCCATCGATATATTTGGCTATTCTGCACTTTTTGTATGCGCCTCGGGTGGTATGCTTCTTGCCCTGCTCTGCTTGTTCGGAGCTGAGTCCGAACGGAAGTCTTCTGGGCAGCAGCCGAAGGATAGTACACAATTGCCGCTGAACGAATAGGGGTTATAGCTAGTGAATACACACTAAAAAATGCACCTGCGCAAGGGAGTGAAATCCTTTGTACAGGTGCATTTTGTGTATATTTTTACGTGATTAAGCACTTATCGCTTCGTTCTGCGCAGTCCGAGGAACAGAGCGATCATGGAGATGATCAGAGCCGCAATAGACAGAATAATGGAAGTTACAGATGTACCTGAAGCTTGACCTTGGGCGGCATCGGCAGTCTGCTGCGGGGCGTTGCTCTGACTACTGTCTGTACTATTAGTATCTGGTTGGTCAGCAGAATCGCTAGAGGCATCATGATGGTCATGTCCCTGAGACATGGCGCCACCGGCTTGTGGGTCATTTGTAATCTTGGTAATCGAATGAGGCTTGTCCGAGCCTTCCGTGCCAGTCCATTCTACAATGCTTCCATCGCTGTAGTATTGAAAAGCGTCCCAGGCTAGATCTGCTTCATTATCCGGATTTTTGCCAACGAACGCAAATTGTTGGAACTCTCCTGGGCCGATCCCATCCTTATTGGCGGACCAGGTAACGGTAGTGATCTTGCCGGATTCGTCCTTCGTCAATTCTACCTTCCAGTCCGGAACCGGCTGATACTGCTTGAAGTCGAAGCCTTCTGGGACTTTCAGGGCGACTTTGGTTGTCGGGAGGTCTTTCTCTGACGGAATCTTGATGCTGTATGTTTCCCAAGAACCGGGTGCTGAGCTGTTGGGGGATACGGTAACATGGGCGCTTGCGCTACCTACGAATAGGATGAAGAATAATGCGCTGGCTGATAATAACGTTGTTAATCTAGTTAGAATTTTGTTCATGATCAATGCTCCTTATTTATTAATTTCCGCTCTGCAGAATAAAATCATGGTCTATTGAATCGAGCGTGGATAGCAAAATGTGAATATGCACATTCCATTCCCCGCCCATCGTAATCATCTCATCTGCTTCTAGAGGCGAGGAACCAGGCATTTCAATCTGAATAACCCCCATGTCCATCTTTCTGGAAGTCAGGCTAAGCGTAACCTGCTCAATATTGTTAAGCCTGGCTCCTGCGGAGTCCTGAACATTCAGGCTGAAGTGATTCTCACCTAAGTGATTCGGACTGACATTCAGTGTAATCTGGTATCCACTCTCGGTTGTGGCCTGAAGGGAGGCCGGCCCCGGTGCGGAGGAAGCGGAAGGCAGATTTCCAAGAACAGCGGCAAGTACGAGTACAACAGCACCGAGGCAGAATTCGTACCATACGCTGTGTCCAAGCGGTCTAGTGCGTTTTCTCCCGCGAAGGAATGCCGAGAATGCAAGGGCCAGCATAATGAGCATAAGCGCGAATTTAGCCAGCAGGACAAGCCCGTATGGGGTATGCCACAGCGCATGTATGGTTGGAATATGCAGAATTCCTCCATAGACCCCAGTGAACAGAAGCAGTAAGACGCAAAGTGAGGCCAACAGGGAAAAACGCCGAATCGTTCCCCAATAGAGCGGCTTAAGGCTCTCTGTCTGTTCCGTATGTCTGCGAAGTGTCGGTAATAGGAAGGCAATCGATAGGATTCCTCCAAGCCATATTTCGGCAGCAAGTAGATGAATGAAGTCCGCGCTTATCGCCAGAAGCTTATGGGTGGCTGTGGCGGCATGACCGATGAAGGCTTTGGCAATCATCAGGCCGATACAAGTGATCAGCACAAGCCAGGACCACAGAGACACCTGCCTAGCACCGGAAATAGCATAGCTTAGTCCCATGACGAATACAGCGAGCAGTAGGACTTGTAAGGCCTGCCAGGTCCAGATTTGGCCGAAGCTCGTGAAGCGAAGCGTCTCCTGCAGCAAATCGAGGTCCCAAGCTTTGATCCAAGAGACACCCGCATCACTGGCTGCCTGCTGGGGTAGACTGAACAATACGCCGATTACACTGCAGGCGAGCCCAGTGTATAGCAGTAGCAGACTGCGCTGTTCAAGCAAGTCGCTTCCGCGAAGTCCTCGGGCTCCAGCGGGAAGCAGCAGTAGGCGGAAGAGTATGGTGCCGATACATAGGCTTAGCCCGATATAGAACAACCAGCGGACGATCATCAAGCCTGTACGGGGCAGCGGATTGTTATTTCCAGCTGGAGCATGTACGGCGTACCCGCTCCCGTCAGTTCCGATCCCAAATGGAATCGTTCCGCTTATCGCATGGCCGTCGCTCGATACAGCCTTCCATTTCATACTGTAGATTCCGTTCGGTAAATCGTTCTTCATGCTAGCGAATAATCGCTCGGGATGCTCGGCATCAATGGCGACGTCGCCCTGATCGGCTCGCCTTCCATCCGGGCCTGTAACTATGATGGAGTAGAAGGCTTTCTCAATCGCTTCATTGAAAGTAATAGAGACTTCCTCAGGAGGCGATGCTATAGTCTCGTTCGCCGCTGGGGAAGAAGAAGTGACGGTCGCATGGGCAGCTGCCAGTCCGGGATGGTAGATGACAGAGATGATTCCGATTAATAGAAGCGGAATCAGCCACCGATGAGCGTTGGATTTGAAAATGCGCACAGTCAGATACCACCTTATAAATAAATGCAATGACATTTGTTACAACTTATCTTTATTTTAAAATTAATTTTGAAGAATGAGTATGGCTATAATGGGCTATACAATTTGATAAATCAGTGATAAGTATGTCTAAAATATGAAAACTTCAATAAATAAGAGCTGTAATTTAGCGGGGAGCGCTTACTTTTAATGTTAATTATTTAAAAATAGACAAGAGTAAGCTAAAATAAACAAAGAGCTATTATTTGAAGGAGGAAGGTTTAGTGACATCGACTATTAAAGTAGGCATTGTAGGATACGGAAATTTAGGGCGCGGTGTAGAGAAAGCAATCAAACAAAATCCTGACATCGAATTGCGCGCCATTTTCTCAAGAAGAAACCCAGACGATGTAGCGGCTGCAAATGGCGTCGTACATATTTCTGAAGTTGAGAAGTACAAGGGCGACATCGACGTCTTGATCCTTTGTGGAGGATCTGCAACCGACCTTCCTCAGCAAGGACCGGAATTCGCGGCTATGTTCAACACGGTGGACAGCTTCGATACCCATGCGAAAATTCCGGAGTATTTCGACCATGTTAATGATGCAGCGACTAAGGGCGGTAATGTTAGCTTGATCTCCACAGGTTGGGATCCAGGCTTGTTCTCGCTTAATCGTCTGCTTGCACAAAACGTATTACCTGAAGGTAAGGAATATACTTTCTGGGGCAAAGGGGTTAGCCAAGGGCACTCCGATGCGATCCGCCGTGTAGCCGGCGTTAAGAACGGAGTTCAATATACGATCCCTGTGGAAGCTGCCGTTGAGCGCGTACGCAAGGGTGAGAGCCCAGAATTGTCGACTCGTGAGAAACATCTACGCGAATGCTTCGTCGTTGCTGAAGATGGCGCTGATTTGGCCAAAATCGAGAGCGAAATCAAGGAAATGCCGAACTACTTCGCGGATTACGATACGATCGTACACTTTATTAGCGAAGAAGAGCTGAAGAAGAACCATTCGACTATGCCTCATGGCGGTATGGTGCTTAGAAGCGGTAAGACGGGTGAAAATAGCACACAAATCTATGAATTCTCGCTTAAATTGGACAGCAATCCGGAATTTACAGCCAGCGTACTAGTAGCTTATGCGCGCGCGGTATACAGATTGTCCCAAGCTGGACAAACCGGAGCCAGAACGGTATTTGATATTCCGTTTGGACTGATGTCCCCGAAATCACCAGAACAGCTTCGCAAGGAAATTCTGTAGTAGTTGGATACGAATCTTCCAGAGTGAGCACAAAAAGCCTAAGGCCGGTGGCCTTAGGCTTTTTGTGCTTCAGTTGTTCTAGTATGTGAGCTATTACAAACGGTAAGTTATTAGTGCTATCTTTCGTGAACATAAGTAGTCTGAAAATAGGAATAAAGCGTCAAAGGGTAAAAGTGCCACAAGAGAAGTTTAACTTCTTAGCTATCGAAGTAAGTGATAATAATCACGAACCACTCGATCAATTATGACAATTCATCGAACAATGACTTGTTCGGAGGGCAATGTGAACAATTATCAAAATCGCTGATTTTGCGGGAATATGGGTGAATTTGGCCTAATACGGGCATTTGATTAAGTAATAAGGAGAAAAATCAGAAAATAATTGTAATATTTTTTCATAAATGTATTTTGCTATGAATTGTTATTGTTTAATAGCTTACCTAACATAGTGGTAGATATTTAATATAACCATCTTGGGAATGTAGGATGGTGTTTTATATTGCTGGAAAGGGGAAACGGAATTTTATGAAAAGGAAAGGATTGCTGCTGGCCGTTTTTTCAGCGCTTCTTGTCCTCTTGACCGGATGTAATTCGCTCACGGTATTGGATCCTAAGGGACCAGTAGCGAAGACGCAGTCAAATGTAATCGTTTTTTCGATGCTGGTCATGGCGCTAATTTTGCTAGTAGTCTACGTGTTGTTCATCTTTATGCTTACGAAGTACCGCGCCTCTAAAGCGGATCCGAATTATGAACCGCCGCATGTAGAGGGCAACAAATGGCTGGAAATCACATGGATTGCAATTCCAGTAATTATCGTTGCGGTTCTGTCGGTAGTTACAGTTAGGACTACTAATGCGGTTGAGAAAGTACCAGCGGGGTATGAAGATCAAAAACCGTTAGTCATTTATGCTTCATCCTCCAACTGGAAATGGCATTTCAGCTATCCAGAGGAAGGAATTGAAACAGTTAACTACGTTAATATTCCAACCAATCGTCCGGTTGAGTTTAAACTATACTCTTACGGGCCGATCACCAGCTTCTGGGTTCCGCAACTGGGCGGTCAGAAGTACGCGATGAGCGATATGGTTACCAAGCTGAATCTCGTAGCAGAGCATGAAGGCTCATATGTGGGTAGAAACTCCAACTTCTCCGGTAAAGGCTTCGCCGATATGGAATTTGAAGTTCTGGCGATGTCGCCTGCCAAATATGACGAGTGGGTTAAAGATGTTAAGAATACAGCTTCTGAATTGACAGAAGATGAATTTACGAAGTTGCTTGAAACTGCTAAGTTAGGCAGACTGACTTATTCCTCAACGCATCTAGAGTTCAGTCCACCTCCTGAAGGTGAACATGCTGGACATAATCATGGAGGAGACTCCGGCGATGATTCGCAAATGGATCATTCCGATATGGATATGGACATGGATATGGATCACTCTGATATGGATCATAGTGAGGCTGATCATGCCTCACACGGAAAATAATAGACAGAAGGGAGTTAGCTAGACATGAAATGGGACGAATTTTTCGTCACTGGGGAACCGATGATTTACGGTGCGATGGTCAGTATTGTCGTTGCATCTTTGGCAATTGTCATCGGCTTGACCTATTTTAAAAAATGGGGCTACCTATGGCGCGAATGGTTGACGACTGTTGATCATAAGCGGATCGGTATCATGTATATTATTTGTGCGCTCTTGATGTTGTTCCGCGGCGGCGTCGACGCATTGCTCATGCGCTCGCAGCTTGCCATGCCGGAGAACGGCCTTCTTGATGCGCAGCACTATAATGAGATATTTACGACCCACGGGGTCGTCATGATTTTATTCATGGCGATGCCGTTCGTTATCGGTCTAATGAACGTGGTTGTACCGCTGCAAATCGGTGCACGCGATGTTGCATTCCCGAGATTGAATGCGGTAAGCTTCTGGTTATTCTTTGCCGGAGCGATGTTATTTAACCTGTCCTTCGTGATCGGCGGTTCGCCGGATGCAGGATGGACATCTTACTTCCCTCTAGCCAGCACGGAATTCAGTCCGTCGGTAGGGATTAACTATTATTCGATAGCTCTCCAGATTTCAGGGATCGGTACGCTGATGACAGGCGTAAACTTCATAGCTACGATTCTTAAAATGCGCGCACCTGGCATGAAGCTGATGAAGATGCCGATGTTTACCTGGTCTGTATTGATCACTTGCGTTATTATTCTGTTCGCGTTCCCGGTTCTTACCGTAGCGCTTGCACTTATGATGTTTGACCGTTTATTCGGTTCGCAGTTCTTCACGATGGCGAATGGCGGGATGGATATGCTCTGGGCGAACCTGTTCTGGGTATGGGGTCATCCGGAAGTGTACATCGTTATTTTGCCGGCGTTTGGGATTTACAGTGAGATTATTTCAACCTTCTCCCGTAAGAACCTATATGGCTATAAATCAATGGTATGGAGTATGGTTATTATCTCGCTTCTGTCCTTTGTAGTATGGGCTCACCACTTCTACACAATGGGACACGGGGCAATGGTCAATGGTGTGTTCTCGATTACAACGATGTTAATCTCGGTTCCAACCGGGGTGAAAATATTTAACTGGCTGCTTACGCTTCATAAAGGCAAAATTGAGTTTACGACTCCGATGTTGTACTCACTTGCGTTTATTCCAATCTTCACGATTGGCGGAGTTACAGGTGTCATGCTTGCTATGGCCAGTGCGGATTACCAGTATCATAATACGATGTTCCTGGTTGCCCACTTCCACTATGTGCTGATTCCAGGTACCGTATTTGCCGTAATCGCTGGTTTCTATTACTGGTTCCCGAAATTGTTCGGATTCCGTCTTAATGAACGTCAAGGGAAGCTTGCCTTCTGGATTATTGCCATCAGCTTTAACGTAACGTTCTTACCGTTATTCTTCCTTGGACTGAAAGGTATGCCACGCCGGATGTACACGTATTCGGCATCTACAGGTTTTGGTCCGCTGAACTTGATTGCTACGATCGGCGCCGTTGGGTTAATGATCGGATTTATTGTTCTTGTATATAACATTTACTGGAGCTTCCGGTATGCACCTAGAGATACAACGGGTGACCCTTGGAATGCGCGTACGCTTGAATGGAGCACGCATAGTCCAGTTCCGGAATACAACTTCGCCATTGTTCCTACAGTTAATGGTCTTGATGCTTTCTGGGAACATAAGAAGGGCGGACATCAGCTCTATAAAGGTAAATATGAAGAGATCCACATGCCGAACAATAGCGGCCAGCCGGTTATTCTCGGTGCAATATTCTTCTTCTTCGGATTCTTCATGGTGTTTAGCTGGTGGATTCCAGCGATCATCGCAGGGATCGGCGTTGTTGTACTGATGGCGGTTCGCTCGTTTGAACGCGATCATGGACATCATATCTCGGTTCGTGAAATCAAAGAAACAGAAGCTAAATTGCAAGTGGAAGACACGGAATTGCGGGGTGAACACGCATGAAGTTAGACAACTCTTTGCCTTTGGAATATCGTTCTGAAGAGAATAGTAATCGAATTTTTGGTTTTTGGCTGTTCCTTGGCGCGGAAATCGTACTGTTCTCGACGCTGTTCGCCGTCTACTTCACGCTCTGGAATCGGACTGGTAACGGTCCAGGCGGTAAAGAATTATTCGAGATAGGTCCGGTTCTGATTGAGACCTTCGTGTTGCTCACAAGTAGCTTCACGATCGGTCTGATGATCAACAGTATGCGTCAGGGATTCAAAAAGCCAGCTATGGTATTCTTCTTCATTACTTTGGCGCTTGGTCTTGTCTTCCTTGGTGTAGAAATTACCGAGTTCGTGACCTATATCAATGAAGGAGCAACGATTTCAACGAGCGCCTTCATGTCCAGTCTGTTCGTTCTGCTTGGTACGCACGGTGCGCACGTAACCTTGGGCTTACTGTGGGGCGCAGGCATTATGATACAGATCAAACGCGAGGGCTTCACGCTTGATACGGCGAATAAATCATTTATTTTCTCGCTCTATTGGCACTTCCTTGACGTTGTCTGGATCTTTATCTTCAGCTTCGTATATTTGAAAGGAATGATGTGACATGAAAAAATTATTCCCTGTCCACCATGTCATGGGATATGTGTTCTCGCTGATCCTATCGGTCGTCGCTCTGTCCGTCATTCTATGGGATATGCCACTAGCTGTCGGTATGACGATCTTGCTTATCTGCGCAGCGATCCAGATGGGCGTCCAATTGTTCATGTTCATGCATATCGGTGAGACCGGTTCGAAAACTGCACTTTTTACGAACCTTGCTTATGCATTGTTCGTAGGGCTTGTGACCCTCTTCGGTACGCTGTTCACCATGATTTGGGGATACCAATAAAGCAAGACCGGACGTTCGTCTGGTCCAGTTCTAAGAATCACCCCGTGCCTTCTATATGAAGGTGCGGGGTGACTTTTTGTTTCCCCCGAAATGAGTGGGCGTGTTGATGTCGAATGACTGAGACGGATTGAAAGGTTGCCAGGATTGCGATAATATGATGTAAAGGGTCAAAATAGTGAGGTGATAACATGGCGGAACAAGAAGATAAGAAGCATGGCGCGACTGATGAGTGCTGCGGCGGTGAGGGCGAGGGCCATGTCCGTCATAGCCATCATTCCGAAACCGTGAAGAGCAATTTGACGAGCCGCTTGAACCGAATCGAAGGTCAGATCCGCGGCATTAAAGGTATGATTGAGAAGGATACGTATTGTGATGATGTTCTGAATCAGATTGCAGCGGTTCAATCTGCACTGAATAGTGTCGGCAAGCTACTCTTGGAAGGTCATATGAAGAGCTGCGTGATCGAGCGGATTCAAGCCGGTGAGATGGATGTGGTCGATGAACTACTGGTCACCGTGAATAAATTGATGAAATAATGCGTGAAATATACCCCGTACTAGTATGTCAAAACAGTAAGCCCCACAAGTTCATAACTTGTGAGGCTTATCGTTTATGTGCGAGTTTAAAAAGTCAGACTTTCAGCACCTCAACCTCTTTATTTTAACGAGATTTCAAATTGTGATCCTGGGTCACCTATGAAGGCAATGATTGCATTCGCTGGTAATACCATTTCATTTACGCCGCTCACTACGGTGAAATTCACACATGCACCACTGGCGTCGTAGACTGCAAAGGAGCCTGCTTCTGGCATCTTAACGGTTAGTGTCTTGCCAACCGCTTGCTCCGGAACAGTATACCATCTCGTATGACCATTATCTTGAATTTTCGTCTTAGACTTGTTGCCTGTATAGAGTGGCGTTACATTATCCTGACTAACAAATAGGCTTCCGGCAGCTTGTAGATATTCTACACCGCCTTCTGTGAAGAAATGGAAGTCACTCGTATCTCTGCCCATCAATGTAGGAATGTTCAACATATTCAGGGCCTCGTTTGCACCCGTAATCTTGTTCGTCATTAAGTACCCTGGCATTTCTTTGAAGGTTGCTACATGAGCGATAGGAGGTGACATGAGGTAGACTTGAGATGTATATTTCTCATTTACGAGAAAATACGTTTTCCCTTCACGCGCTTCCCATGCTTTAGCAACATCCTTGGACAATTCGTTAGGCTCGAGCTTCTCCGCCTGATATTCGGACATAGCCATTTGGCCAAGGCCTGGAATTGCTGAGTAGGCTCTTACCCATAAGTAAGTACGTCCGTTATCTTCAGTTACAAAACTGAGCTTCGTACTGCCATCCGCGCTGACAAAAGAGCCATCTTCAATATACATGAAGCTCTGAGCAGGGGCATCAGGGATCGCAACTGAACTTAAGGATAATTGTCCATCCTTACTGATATCTAACTTCACTAATTGTCCCAAGCTGCCATAGATGCCTGATTGAGTCATTACTTTCTCTGGCATATCAGCCTTAACAGGTACGCCGAATGACTTGGCAGGCTTCAGTTCCTTAATGATACCTTTCTCCTGCATTGCACTTAACAGGATCTCATTTGCCATGATTTGATCCAGTGCGCTTGATCCGCTAGATGATAATACCGCGACAGATAGCTTCTGCTCAGGTAGTACGACCAGAGATGCGTCAGACAAGAGGGTATCCCCGCCCTTCGTAAGTGCCTGAATTCCGTAGTCGTTGAACGGGAACAAATTGAC
Organism: Paenibacillus sp.; assembly: GCA_036498705.1. Lineage (GTDB taxonomy): Bacteria > Bacillota > Bacilli > Paenibacillales > Paenibacillaceae > Fontibacillus. Next base: position 1,814 of record DASYFA010000304.1, on the reverse strand, counting down.
ACTATCCCAGCCTAATCCGTATGCGAACGAACTATCCGCTTCATCCGGCCACATGCCATTCTTGTACTCTGATTTGCCTGTAGCAGTTGCTGACTTCTCCGACAGGAGACCGTTAGCGTTGCCCGTGAAGATTTGCGAGAAGCGGGCAAGGTCTTCAGCCGTAGAGTAAATACCACCGGTTCCAATAAAATTAACTGTATCCCGCGGTAGCTCTCCTTGATAGGCAGGAGAATAAACGCCAGCTAGTTGCGCATGATTCACATCATCTTGCGGAGTTTTCGTATTTTTCATATCTAGCGGCTCTGTAATATATTTATGTATGAAGTCCGTGAAGTTCATGCCGCTAACTCTCTCTACCAATATTTCTGCTAGATTGAAGCCGTCGTTGCAATAAACAGAGAATGCACCCGGATCAGCCTTCAGTCGCTGTGTCTCCAACTGTTTCAGAAAATCGTCATACCCAGATGTATCATTATCATCAAACAAAAAACCATTGGTGAGTGTGGATCCGCTTAAGCCGGAAGAATGGTTCAACAGCATACGCGGGGTAATTTGTTTGTAGCGCTCGTCTTTCATTTTGAAATCAGGAATATAGGTGGTCAGAGGCTGATCCAAATCTATTTTTCCCTCATCGACAAGCTTCATAACAGCAACGGTTGTGAACATCTTGCTTGTGGAACCGATGCCGTACATCGAATCTGCTGTTAGTGGGTTATTGTCAGACAAATGATTAATGCCGGATTGCCCGGATACTACAATCTTTCCATGATCAATAAGTGCGTATTGCAAGCTGACTGTACCATAACTCTTTGTTAACAAATCGGCTTTCTGCGCTGCTATTTGCTTCGTCGCCTCGTATGAGGTGCTGGTCTCGGCAGCAAAAGCTCCAGCTGGCACGAGCAGTGTCAGCAATAGGGATGCCATCACTAAAAGTGATAGGCGCTTCTTCATTCTCATCTTCGTTTTTACCTCCCCAATGTAATCGTACTCAGATTTCCACTACTAAAAATGCGTGTTCAAAAGGGAATGACTATGATGTGTCTTAACATATGTATACGGTTGTAAGTATTCAAAGGATTCATTCATTATTAGAGCGGATGCGATAGTACATAGACATCCGCTCACACGACTTCTATTTTACTTCGCGAACAATGCCTTGCTCACGCATGGCTTCGATGAACAACTCCATGATCTGGACGCATCCACGAAGGAACTCAACATCGGCTTTCTTATTCGTCTCCGTGAAGGCAAGCTCGGCCTCATGTTCTTTAACACGCGCCTTGAGACGAGCACCCTTATGCCACTCTAGTAGGTCTGTAATACCCTCATGTTTCAGAATTCCTCTTAGCAAACTAGGATGCGAGGCCCCAGCATGGAATGACTTGCTGAGGGGATTTGGCAGGGTGACCTGCCGCAAATTTCTGTGAAACATCAGAAGCAGAGGACTCTTAACTGAGCTCAGCAGATATTCAAATTTTCTTCTCGGTTTGTATTTATACTTGATTCCGATTACCTGCCCGTTGTTTGTATTAGTTCCGTTGGAGTTGGAAGAATCGGTAACCGTGAGATACATTTGGCCTCGTTCATGCGGTAGCCGGATCAGGACATGTCGTCCGGTGTACTTCCAATTCTTGAAGGATGCTTCTACAAAAGTCGCTTCGTATTTTTTTGCATACTCCTGCAGCAGGAACTTCGATTTTGATTCCCACCAAGGCTTAGTAGACTTAATCTCTGTCCGCGTCATTTTCTAGAGCCTCCTTGACACGCATATGGGGTGAAGGCATGCGCCCTTCCTTCCGTAGAGCCTCGCGTAG
>DASYFA010000303.1:0-6920 GCA_036498705.1 Paenibacillus sp. | reverse complement strand
CACGCTCATAATAATTCTGTTGAATATCCTCCAGGCCATAAGCAATAAACTGATCGATAACCGTATAGTTTATCCGTTCATAATCAACTGCAAGGCCATCTGCTTCAGCCGTTGTCAACAATGTAGCGAGAGCTGGCAGCTTTGTTCGCAATTGCTCAAATTGGGCTGACAGATCCTGCGGATTGGTGAACACACTAATCTTTATCTGATCCTGTTTCACCAATTGACCTGCTATTTGCTGTGCGGACACAGCGAGTGTGTAACTGCCCTGCTCCCTCATTGTAAGCGGAAGCTCCTTTTTCCACACTTTTCCGCCCGGTATCACTACCTCATAGTTTTGGAGCCCTAGTATTTCAGAGGTAACGGCCAGCGTAATGGTGTCCTCGCCAAAGTTAGGTATTGCGAGGTCGTATTGTTGATTGAAACCGGCAGCGAGCTCTGTAGGTCCATTCAGTACTACGGTCCACTGTTCGTCTTCCTGGAGCAACAGTAATTCAGCCATATCCTTCGGATTTTTTCCCCTGCCGATCGCCCCTGTCCATTCAATCCAGCCCTTCCTGCCGTTACCTTCATTATCATTGATGAGCAAAGTCATCGATACTTTGCTGTCGGGTACATCTGCCAAAATGGATTTCCAAGGCAGCTTGGCTTCATAAAACGTCGTAGTTCCACTTCTGCTCACATGATAATCCACTGCTTCCTTGGGCAGCGTTGCATCTCCATCACTCCATCTCCAGATCTGCTCCCGGCCGTCCTTAAGTACGTTGAAGCCATATTCAGGCCCGTACAGCTCAGTATCAGACGTGAACGCAATTTGCAAACTGTCCCCTAGCCACATTTCGCTATCTGCCACTCCATAATGGATGTCATCTTCAACCTTGACCGCGATGTACAATGCATCATCATCGTAAGCAAACTTGGCCTCTGCCGACAAATCCTCCGGTCCCTTCCAATCCGATATTTTTACTTGCTGTTCTCTATCACTGGGCAATAAAATACCGGTGAACGAATCCCATTTGTCCCAGCTCCCGTCAACTTCCAGCGGCGCCGTTTTAAAAATCGGAACCTTCCTTCCTTTTCCGGCGACTGCTATATATGATTTATAATCCAGCAACTGCTCTCCTTCCTCTTCAGCAGCGATCGTATAGTTGAACGCAACCGGCTCAATTTCTCCTCCATCACTAGTTCGTGCATAGGTTTTAATCTGAACTGCCTTATCAACCATAATGGGCTGATCATACGTCTTCACCGTCGCTGAATCGTTTGGATTACTTCCATCTGTCGTATAATAAATGGTTGCTTCCTGATCTTCAGCAGACAAGGATAGCTTCGTCCCTGTCTTCACTTCTCCGGATGGAGGATTGGCTGAAAGGATAACCGACTTGCCCTCGAAATTGCCATTTCGAATCAGATTACTGTCGGTTCCCTGCTTAACCATTCTCACTTCATCTACCCACAAATTCGTGGTCTTCCCCTCCACCAAAATCAGAAACTCAAACGAGGTTTGGTTTGACCCGGTTTTATAATTGACGCTGAATTCCTTCCAGTCGTATGTCCCTGCCAAGTTACTCCGAAGTACCCATCCTGGTCCCCCGCCAAACCAGGCTTTCCCTACGGACTCCCCCTTCGCCCACAGGCTGATGGAGTAGTCTGTATCCGCTTCCACAGGAATGCTTTGTTTAGCAAAATAATATTTATTTGGCTCACCATCCGCGTTAAACTCGAGCTGCAACGCATATTTGCCTTGATGAACGTCGGGCTCACTGACCAGCTCATAACTGCCATCGGACACTCCTTCAAACTTCCAGTAATCAACTTTCTCCGACCCGTTGTCCGCGGCAGAAATGCTGACGTACGATAAGTTAGTTGCAAGCAATGCGATAATTAAACTTAATGCAATCATCCATCTGCTGAAAAGATTCATATGAAACATCTTATCTCCTCTTTTCAATAAATTTAGAATTCACCGCCCCAGCTTCAAGTGAAGCGCCTCCATTTCCCGGCATCAGGCTTGTCCTGCTCTTTCGTTGAGGCGGAGTCTTCGTGTATTGCTTCAGAATCACACTCTTAAGGGATTCCTAATGACAGATATAACTTCTTATCAAAAGGAAAATGGGTCTAAAGAACATCTGAGAAGCAAACTAGAAAACTGTCCATAAGGAATAGACAGCCTTCTATTGCTCGTTATAAACGCTTATCCTTTAACAGCGGAGCTTGCGAACCCTTGAATAATATACTTTTGGCCGAGGAAAAAGACGATGAGTAGCGGTACAACCCCCGCTGTAGCGGCAGCCATCATCAAATTGTAATCCACACCGGCTTCCAGCATGAAGTTCTGCATGCCAAGTGGAACCGTATAAAGCTTCTTATCTAGCAGAAATATCAACGCGTTCTCATAATCGTTCCAGGTCCAAGTGAAATCAATAATAGCAAAGGTCGCCAGCACCGGTTTGGAGAGCGGCAGGAATAATTGAAAGAAAATCCGGAAGTGACCGGCTCCATCAATAAAAGCCGCTTCAGAAATCTCATGCGGAATGCTCATGAAAAATTGCCGGATCATGAAGACGCCGAACACGGTGAACAAACCTGGAAGGATAAGCGCCCAATGGGTATTGTAAATTCTCATCCAATCAAACATGATAAATTTCGGTACAAAAAGTACTTGCGGTGGTATCATCATCAAACATAGATAGAGTAAAAAGATGCTGTCCCTCCCCTTAAACGGAATACGGCTAAAACCGTATGCTGCAAAAGCAGCCAGCAAAGGAGCACCAATTAGCAATATCAAAGAAATCTTCAGGGAATTGAAATAAAAAAGAGCAAATCCGTCTCCGGTCATCCATACCTTAAAGTGGTTGGTCCATACAGGATCGAGCGGGATCCACTGAATTGGATAAGTGAAGACATCCTTTGGTTTCTTGAACGAGGTGCTGATCATCCAGATCATTGGCGACAGCAGTAGCAGACTGGCTAATGCCATGATGATCGTATTGAAGCTCTTAGCCACCCGTTCTCTGATCATTCTCTTATTTCTCGTATCCATAGTGCGTCTTCTCCTCTTTTAATAATGGACCCATTTTTTCTGGCCAACCCACTGAATTAGCGTAATACAAAGGATGATCAGGAACATGGTCCACGAGACTGCCGACGCATAGCCCATTTCATAAAAGTTGAAGGCTTTTTTATAGGCGAAAATAGAGAACACCGTCGTACTATTGCCTGGTCCTCCTTGGGTAATCGCATAGATCATGCCAAAACTTTTGATGGAGCCGATAAAACCAGTGATCATCAAGAAAAAGGTCGTCGGACTAACCAATGGAAATATAATTAAGCGCAGCATTTGCCCAAATGTTGCTCCGTCCATCTTGGCAGCTTCCAACTGTTCAGATGATAATTCCTGCAGTGCAGCCAAATAAATGATCATATTGTAGCCAATGCCGCCCGCAGTCATCATGATCAGCACCGCGTACATCGCCGTATCCGGTGAAGCGAACCATAGTGGAGGCTCAGATATGCCAATGGATCGAAGGAAAGTGTTGATCGGACCGTTAGTAGGCTGGAACAGCACCATCCAGACGAAAGCAATGGCGATACCGCTGGTAAAATACGGAGCAAAAAAGAAGGCCCGCAATGTCTTCTGGAAATAGGTACGATTATTGAGCATGACTGCAATCAGAAATCCAAGCATAATAGAAATCGGTACAGGGATTAGCACCAGCAAGGTGTTCTTGACCGAGACAACAAACAAATCATCTCTCACCATCATTCTGAAATTATCCAATCCAATAAAGCGCGGGGGTTGCCCACTAGCGAATACCCAATCCGTAAACATTAAATAAAAGGAGAACAGGGCCGGAACGAGCATAAACACCGTCATTCCGATTAAATTAGGTGCGATAAACACATAGCCTATTAGCCTCTGCCGCTTCATCCAGCTCACGATCGGTCACCGCCTTTCTCTCTAAATAATGTAGCTTGAAGTATCATGCGACAGCTTGCGGCCACAGAGGAGTGCGGCATCAAACCTACCACCCCTCCTTGGCCTAGCAGCGCTATTTGGATAGCGCTTTCAAATTCTCGTTGTGCACCCTTGCTAATTCCTTCGCACCTTCCTCTGGCGTCAGCTTCTGGGTGAATACTTTATCATAGATTGCCTGTTGCTCGGTTCCTGTTTTTCGGTCAAGGCGACTCAGACCAAGCGACAAATCCCCGAACATGACCCGCTTAATTGAATCCAGATCATAAGTATCCTCAACGCCCTTGAACATGAGAGCGACAGCCTCATCGACGGGGAAATCCTTGGAGGATGGTACTCTTCCGCCTGCCGCCATCGGCAGCATGCCCTCATCCGCATACCACTTAATAAATTTCCAGGCAGCTTCCTGATGCTTGGTGCTAGGATTAATAGAAATCACATCGCCCAAGCCGCCAGCGTTAATGTAGTCCGCCTGATCCTTGTTCACTTTAGGAGCCGGGGCAGCCGCTACCTTGAATGTCCGTGGAAATTCTTGAATATTATTCGTCGTCCGGAAGATCTGGTTTGTAGAAAACAGCATTGCCGTTTCACCCTTCACGAACATTTGGTCCAAAGCAGGCTTTGATGTAATCTGCTCCGCATGTGGCATCAGGCTTTTATCGGTGAACATCATGTCCGAATAAACCTGAAGCGTCTTGACTGTCAGCGGATTATCGAAAGCGGAGGTGCCGTCTGCTTTTGTCAGCTGTAAGCTATGCTTCTGCATGGAACCGTTGATAGGCACATTGAAATAATAATCGCTCTGCGCCAATCCCCAGACATGGTCAGATTTGAGCTTGGCGGCATAATCTCTGAACTCATCCAGCCCCCACTCCGTCGGAATCGGTAGCCCCTTGGCATCGAGCATATCCTTGTTCAGCCAGACAAAAGACAACCCCTTCTGGGTGGGCAGACCGTAATACTTGTCGTCCACCGTCCATAGCGCAGCGCCTTCCCCCATTTTGGCGTCAACGTCATAGTCGGTCAACTTGCTCAGATCAAGGGCATTGCCCGCTTTAATCCGCTTTTCGTAAAGGCTGTAATCATAGTTCACGTACATGTCTACCGGCTGGCTAGAGATGAGCGCCGTATCCAGCTTCAGGTTACCCGCGTCGTCATTGACGAACCGCACATACTCTACCTGAATGTCCGGATTTTGCTTATTCCAGTTGTCTACAACCTCCTGAGGCCCATTCTCGGATGGTACCGCTCCCCATAAAGTAAGCTTAATCGGATCATTATTAGCCGTACTTGCCCCTGGGGAATTCGTTCCCTCCATTTGATTGCTGCCCCCTTTTCCACCGCAGCCAGCAAGTGCCAGTGGCAATGCTACAAGCAGCGCCAGACCTGCAATCATCAATCTTCTGTTTCTCATCTTACCTGCAACCTCCCTTAAATCGGATGTTTGATTCACCCCAACTATACCAAGCTGCCTCTTATCTCATAAGGGTTGAAACTTGCAGATGAATAGTACAAAACTTAGATGTTATTCTCCCGCCTGAAGGAGCTGGGCGTTTGCCCAATCACGCGCTTGAATACCTTAATGAAATAGGCGTTATCCGAAAATCCCGTTTGATAGGCGATCTCCTCCACATTTAGCTTGGAATGCAACAGCAATCGCTTCGCCTGCTCAATTCGGATGTTCTGCAAGTAGGCGATCGGCGTCAGTCCAGTCTTTTTTCCAAACACGGTACTTAAATAATCCACGTTGATGGATACCAGCCTGGCTAAATCGGCAACCTTGATATTCTCTTTGAAATGCCCCAGCATATATTGAATCACCCGATTTACCTCCGGATGGTCTGTATAACTAATATTTTCCTCCTTCATCTGGCGGATCTGTTCGTGGATGGCCTGTTGTACATAGACAAGCAGCGACTCATGGCTGATGGCCGAGGTGATTTCACATCTGTCCTCAGATTTCAGTCCTCCCAGCATAGCAAGCATATAAAGGAGATGAGAAGCCAGCATTTTTACTTCTATATGAGAAAAAGCCGTGATTTCCATACTGCCCCATATCAGAGCTATCACCTCGGCGCATTTGTGTTCGTCGCGTTCTTCAAAGCAGCGGATCAGCTCAGCTTCCAGCTCTGCAATAGCAGGAAGCTCGTGTCGCTCCTTCACCGATTCTTCCTTACACCCGTACCAATCTGCATTCAATTGATTCAATGCTGAGCGCCAATCCTGGAACAGCTGAGTCAAACTGCTGCCAACCACCATTCCAAAGGGACAATTCAGCTTCCTGCTTACATGCCCTACCTTCTTCTGAGAGCTCCAGCAAAAGAAAGTCGTCAGTCCCCCCTCAATAAAGGGTTGTACCAGTAGATACTCCTCGGTTTGGATACTAATCTGATCTGCAGTAGCAGGAGTAGACCCGCTCAATACGGTAAAAATATCAAGCCTCAAACTACGGAATTTCTCTGCTGCCGTGATTGTTCCGACCTGATCTTCATCGCCCGATGCGGCCGAGCCACAGATGCCCGACCAGATACGGTGGTAATAAGGATACAGCGCCTCTCCAGCTATGCTAAGTTCTTCAAGCAATTCTCCCTTAATCCGCTCCAGATTCTCCAATAGAACATCATCATTTAAGGACAGCTTCAACAGATAGTTGAAAGCCCCATATTGAAGGGCATCCCGGGCATAATCAAAGTGGCTCAATGCCGTCAGCATAATAAATCGGCTTCGAATTCCCGCCTTCCGCGTTTCCTTCAACAATTCAATCCCGTCCATCCCCGGCATGGCAATATCAGCAATCACGACATCAGGCTTAAGCTTCAGAATAGCTGTTAGAGCTTCCTTGCCGTTCCCAGCCTCTCCTACAACACTAAATCCATGGTGTTCCCAGTTCATCGTATCCCGAATTGCCTCGCGGACAAACACTTCATCTTCCACCAGTAAAATC
>DASYFA010000302.1:0-8923 GCA_036498705.1 Paenibacillus sp. | reverse complement strand
TGATCGTGCCCAAGAAGCTGTATATTCTTGATGAGCCGACAGCTGGAACAGATTTGCATGGTGCAGCCAAGCTGGCCGATTTGTGCGGGGATGCCGTCGCCTCTGGAGCGGCAATCGTGATGATTACTCATGAGCCGGAATTGTTCGCGGGCGAGAAGACAGCTATGTGGAGAATGAACCAGGGAAGTCTGGAGACCGGACCACGGTGACCACTGATCAAAAGCGGAATATTTGAACTACCTCTATAATTAGCGAGCAAGCGGGGGGCGAGGCAAAATATGCCTTCATTCCCGCTTGTTCGTCTTTTCTTTTAAAAGGGAGGCATTTATAATGTAGTGAATGCATTTCTATATAAGTTGAACTAATGATTATACAGATGAAGGCAGCCGGGTGAAATGTTCTTCAGATCGCTGTTGTTCACGGATTTCTTGATTTTATACAATCTAACGGGGTAGAAATCCATTCACAAAGGCGAATGCAGCATATGCTTCCGAAGCAGCTTTCTTACAGAAAGCTCTTAGCTTCTCCAGAATCATTTCACCAAGGTTGAATAATCTAAAATGGTTCTTTAGAATATTCAACCCTCTTGCCTATTCCCTGCATTCCTTTTGTTCAGCCTTTATAGACAGAAAGAGAGGAAGTTAAACAGTGAGTGCAACAATAAAACGCAATTATATATTAGCCGGTTTATTATTATCTACATTTCTGGCTGCGATTGAAGGGACGGTCATTGGTCCGGCAGGGCCGAGAATCGTTGGAGATATCGGCGGTGTGGAGCTGTTGAGTTGGGTATTTACCGCTTATTTGCTGACGATGTCGGTGACGACTCCGATCTTTGGCAAAATCAGCGATTTATATGGACGTAAGCTTGTATTCGTGATCGGATCGATTCTGTTTCTGGCGGGATCGATGCTGTCCGGCTTTGCTTCAGGGATGGAGCAGCTCATTATTTTCCGGGCGATTCAAGGGATCGGCGCCGGAGCTCTACTTCCCGTTACCTTTACCATCATCGGGGATATTTATTCGATAGAAGAGCGTGCTAAGGTTCAGGGGATGATCAGCTCGGTCTGGGGGATCTCGTCGCTCGTTGGTCCGCTGCTCGGTGGATATGTCGTAGATTCTCTGAATTGGCGCTGGATCTTTTATTTCAATCTGCCGTTCGGCTTGATCTCCTTATTTATGATCATTCGCTATTTCAAAGAAGAGGTCAAGAAACGGGATGTGAAGATCGATTACGCTGGAGCGATTACCTTTACCATTGGGGTAACTGCGCTGCTGTTCGGTCTGGCGACCGGGGGACAGCAATGGGCCTGGAACTCGCCGCTCTTGCTCGGTATTTTTGCCGTTTCGGTTATATCGCTTATTATTTTCTTTATTGTGGAGCAGAAGGTGGAAGAGCCGCTGCTTCCGCTCAAACTGTTCAAAATCAGAGATATCGCCTACTCCAACATCGCGAGTGTGCTTGCAAGCGCTCTGTTAATGGGTTTGACATCTTATTTACCGCTCTATGTACAGGGCGTACTTGGCAAAAATGCAACGATCTCCGGGCTCGTGCTCGCGCCGATGTCAATCGGCTGGATGCTGGGATCCATGCTCGGCAGTCGGTGGATGATCAGTCGGGGGATTCGGACTACTTCTTTAATTGGTATGATAATTATCGCTTTTGGCGCCGTTGGTCTGGCCTTTGTTCACGAAGGAACGCCAATGTACTTGATATTAGTATTTAATGCGCTGTATGGAATAGGCTTCGGTTTTTCTTTTACCGTATTTACAGTCATTGCACAGTCCTCGGTAGGCTACAACCTGCGGGGGGCGTCGACCGCTCTGAACTCATTCGTGAAATCGATCGCGCAGACGATCGGTGTTGCGGTGTTCGGGGTACTGATCAATATGCAAATTGCAGCACGGACAGCCAAAGGAACATCCTCAGGGGCAGAGGTCAAACAGGAGGATATTAACAACCTGCTCTCGCCGGAGAAGGTCCATCTTCTTCCGCAGCAATTGTGGAACGATTTGAAGCATGTGCTTGGCGACAGTCTGCATATTCTATTTATCGTTATGGCTGTTATCTCGGTCATCGGTGTCTTCTCTGTATTGGGGCTCCGCAATCAGGCACCGGAAGTTAAAGAGGAATAAAACTTCGCCCTTCTTCGCACCTTATACGGTAAGGGGAGGTGTTATGGATGTTAGAGGAGTTCAATGTTGATCAGAATACATTAGTCCATGCCTGGCAGCAGCAGCTTCCAGAATTTCTGGGTCCAGGGGATTCGGCCGAGGTGCTCGCCGATGATAGTGATCCTCAAGGATTAAGGGTTCATATTAATGCGGCAGGCCACCAGTTCTATTCCTTCGATTTTTCTTGTACTTATATGGATCCTCGGGAAGTCAAAGTGGAACTGGTCGATGTAGAGAAGGGCGGACAGACGGTGAATGAGCAGAATGAACGTCTTCAGGAGATGACCGGCGATTATGTGCGTCATCTTCATGAATGTGCCCAGGCTCTACACCGGATTACGAACCCATCTTGAGAAAGCGAGGAAAAAGAGATGGCAAAAGCAAATGGTCGGGACAAAAATCTCGGCAATGTAGATGATCACTTGCAGCAATCAGCGGTCAACAGCCACAGTGCGCAGCAGACGCAACAAAAGGCGAATGACCGCCGCCACCGGGATGTGCACAATCACCATAAAGAGACGGATATGGATCCGTCGCATTAATGAAATGCCAAAGAAGGCTGTCCTTAGGTAGGACAGCCTTCTTTGTGCTTTGTACATGTGAAATGAAGAACAATTACTTACGCACCAAAGGGGCTAATTTCTCCGCTTCACGTCCCATTTTCTTCAGCAATTCAATCATGGTTTGCTTCTCGTCTTCGTTCAATCCGCTTAGCGCGTGATCGATTCGATCAGAGAAATCAGGGTACAACCGATCCATTAGCTCTTTGCCCAGAGGAGTCAATTCAGCAAAAATAACGCGACGATCCCGTGGGCAAGGACTCCGGTGTAAATATCCGGCAGATTCCAGCTTATCGATGACGTAAGTAACATTGCCGCTTTGAAGCAGCAGTTTGGCACCTATTTGTTGGATCGGTTGCGGGCCCTTGTAATAGAGGACCTCCATAACAGCGAAGGCCGTAGGGTTGAAGCCCTGAATTTTGCTTCCTGTTACGGCATGGTCGTTGACGCTTTTGAAGGACTTCGAAAATACGCGATAAAGATGCAGTGACAAATCGGTCCCGCGTTCCTCGGTTTTCAACATTTATCATCCCGCCTTGTTCTAATATTTTAATGAGCTATAAATTGTTAGGAATAATGCTATCTTAGATCAAGCCCATATTAAAAAAAATATAATTTATCACAATTTTCGGTATTTATTTTTAAGGATTGTTTTCAAAAAAGTTTGGTTTTCAGCACCGAGAAGGTTGGAAGAAGCTAGGGACTGAGGAGCGGAGCGTACGTAGTGTGTACGTGAGCACCGGAAGGCCCGGCTGAATTCAAGATTCGATGTCGAATAAGCTCTCAGTGTTACTTCGTGATCAAAATCGGATTTTTTGAACTACCTCTTAAAGTGCGTGTTTATGCTCCGGTTGTCTTCCTCCTTGCGACCTTATAAAAATCATCCCCCAGTTGGCACTTGATTTCATCCTCAAGGCGGATGGATGAAAATTCCTTATGTTTTAACATAAGTCGTAGAAAAAGTCCGGAAGAGCGCAGTGGCTTATAGGGGCCAGCTGTTGTTAATAGTTACGGTACTTTGGGTCCGGTAACAAAACTGAGAATTGGTGGGTGAGATTTATGGTAGATCAGGTAATGCCACAGGGGAGTAAGGGGCTACTTCATAATCGGGCTTACATGTCACTGATGGCTTCACAGCTTATATCTAATTTGGGTGATTGGTTGCATTTATTGGCGCTCCTAATGATGGTTGGGCTGAAATGGCATGCAACACCTTGGCAAATTACGACGATTATGCTGTGTTCCATGCTTCCTATGCTGGTGGGCGGCCCACTGGCAGGAATGCTGGCCGATAGAATGGAACGCAAGAAGCTGATGATTCTGGCAGATGTCGTCAGAATTTTTATTGTGCTCGGTCTGGTGTTCGTGACGGATATATGGCAGGTGTACGTATTGATCGTCGCCAAGAGCATATTCGATGTCATGTTCTCACCGGCGAAGAACGGAAAGATCAAAGAGGTTGTACCCAAGGAGCATCTAGAGAAGGCAGTATCCTACAGCGCGATTATTGAGCAGGGAAGCAAAATCGTAGGGCCTGCACTAGGCGGGGTACTTACTGCGGCGTTTGGTGTATCGATCTGTTTCATGATCGATTCTGCTTCATTTCTGTTATCGGCATTGCTCTTGCTGTTTGTTCCCGGAAAAATTGTGGTTGCTCACACAGAGGCAGGAGAAATATCAAGTGCTAAGCCAGCCAAATCTGGCCTTCTGCATGAACTGGGGGCGGGCATTCGAGAGATTATCGGGATTCCACTTGTTGCCTACAGCACATTAATGCTGGCGATGACCTTGCTCGTTCTGCAAATCGCAGATTCGCAAGCGATCGTATTGTTTCGTGATATCCCTAATCTTCCAGAGGATTTATTGGGATGGTGCATCGCGGCTAGTGGGGGCGGTACCTTATTGGCCGCGGGGTTGAACGGATTTATCTCCAAATACTCCTTCTCCCCGCTGCTTAAGATGGGAGTTGGCGGGATGCTGCTCGGTCTGGTATTTGCATTTACGGGGGGGCTTGCCATATTCGGTACCTTCAATCAGATTGGCATCATCGTCATACTGATTCTGTTCGTACTTGCTGGTCTAGGTGCGGGAATGACGTTCATTCCTTTTCAGGTCATGCTGCAACAGCGCACCCCGGAGGCTCTGATCGGCAGGGTGTTTGGGACGGTGACGAGCGTGACTTCAACAGCGGCATTGATCGGTCCGGTTGTAGGAGGGTACTTGGTCACGACGTTCGGTCCGCAGATTGCTTTTATTATATCCGGTAGTTTGGTTGCTCTAATTGGGTGCGTCCTACTCATGTTCAAATCAACGATATTGAAGCGGGACGGGATGGTTCAAAGTACGAAAGTACCCGCAAGGAATGATCTCGTATTGGGGGAAATGAAGTGAATTATATCAGTGAAACGCAAAGCTTGTCGGGAAGCTGTGAATGGGCCGTAGAGGCTCATGGGCTTGTCAAAATATTTGGAGATAACCGCGCGGTCGATGGCGTAGATTTGAAGGTGCGCGCCGGCTCGATCTATGGCGTACTCGGACCTAACGGAGCGGGTAAGACGACGACAATCCGCATGTTGGCCACACTGCTACGGCCGGATGCAGGTACGGCACGAATCTTCGGTCATGACGTGATCAAGGAATCACAGATCGTGCGGCAGTTGATTGGCGTAACGGGGCAATATGCTTCCGTCGATGAATCGCTCAGTGCTACTGAGAATCTGATCATCTTCTCGCGACTGCTCGGCTTGTCACGTAAAGAGGCAAGGCGTAAAGCAGAGGAATTGCTGGAGGAATTCGGCTTATCTGAGGCGGCAAGACGTCCTCTCAAAAATTTCTCCGGCGGCATGCGGCGCAGATTGGATCTGGCCGCCAGCTTGATCGCGCAGCCGCCGCTCATTTTCCTCGATGAACCGACGACCGGGCTCGACCCGCGTACACGCTCTCAGATGTGGGATACGATTCGCCGATTAGTGGATACAGGATCGACCGTACTACTTACGACGCAATATCTGGAGGAGGCCGATCAATTAGCTGACCGGATTGCCGTAATTGATTACGGCCGGGTCATCGCTGAAGGCACTGCTGATGAGTTAAAGATGTCCGTCGGCACTTCGTCCCTGCATCTTCGGGTACAGCATGCGCAGGACATCGAGAAGGCCCGCCATATAATAGAGCAGGTACTGAAGGTGCCGTCTGGGATCTCTTCGGAAGCGGGGGAGATCACCGCGCCGATGGCTAAGGCAGATCTCGTCACCGATCTGTTGATCGCGCTCCGTGGTGAAGGAATTGCTCTGTCCGAAATGAGCTTGCAGAAGCCGACTCTCGATGAGGTCTTTCTGACGATCACCGGCCAACGGACAACTGATGCACCGGCAGATGCCGCTACACCAGCCTATGAATCTAATACCATGGAGGGAACGACGGTATGAGAACTTCCATTCAACCTGTAGCGGAACGCATATTGAAAAACCACACTAGCTTCATACAATCGCTGCGCCATTCACTAACGATGGCTTACCGGGGGCTGCTCAAAATCCGCCGTACACCAGAACAATTATTCGACGTTACGTTGCAGCCGATCCTATTTACACTAATGTTCACCTATATCTTTGGTGGAGCAATCTCTGGTGATGTGACCAGCTACTTGCCGGTCATTATCCCTGGCATTCTTGTTCAGACCGTCATCACGACCTCCATTGTTACTGGTGTTCAGCTGCGCGAGGATATGGACAAAGGCGTGTTCGACCGCTTTAAGTCGCTGCCGATCGCGCGGATCGCTCCGCTCGCAGGGGCGCTGCTTGCCGATACGATCCGCTATACGATTGCGACCGTGTTAACCTTTACCATGGGCTATATCATGGGGTATCGACCAGAGGGAGGTCTGGAGCATGTAGCCCTTGCCGGGATTATCGTCATTCTCTGCTCCTGGGCCATCAGCTGGATCTTCGCCTTCTTCGGCGTCATTGCCCGTACGGCCTCAAGCGTGCAAGGGATTTCGATGATCGTGCTGTTCCCGCTCACGTTCCTCTCCAACGCTTTCGTGCCGGTCGAGACGTTACCGAACTGGCTACAGTGGTTCGTGAAGATCAATCCGATCTCGCATCTGGTTACTGCTGTCCGCGATATGGCCAACTCAGGCACCATCGGTTGGGACCTGGGCATTTCCCTGATCGGTGCAGCAGTGATCGTGTTGATCTTCGCACCGTTCACCGTACGCGCTTATATGAGGCGGACTTAACCGAGTGTACCATGAATATATAGAAGCCTATACATGTCACCAAAAGTGGCGGTATAGGCTTGTTTTACTTCATGAGGATTATTTTTTCATCAAGTATTGAAAACGGTTTATTGGTGTGATATTATTTTATCAAGATAATAAATTATTATTCCAATAAAATAAATGCAAAACCCGGACGGAAGGGGATAGATTTGATGGTGAACGAGAATCGGCAGTGTTTAGAGAAGTTCTTTCCGGTGGCCTCTTTCATTGCGGCAATCATCGGACCTAAATGCGAGGTTGTCGTACATGATATCAGTGATCCAGAGCACTCTATTATCTTTATTGAGAACGGATACATTAGCGGTCGTAAGGTAGGGGATGCTTCTACCGACCTCGTATTGAAAATTCTTAAATCCGAGGCGTATCATGAGGAGCAGTTCATTGCTAACTATAAGGCATCAGGCAAATTTGGACAGAGCTTCCGCTCGTCGACATTTTTTATTAAGAATGACAGGAATGAACTGGTCGGTCTTCTATGCTTGAATATCGATGTTACCCATATGGAGGTAGCTGCTGAATGGGTTCAGCATATTTTGCAAGGAGGGCCTAATCCGTATATGACGCCTCAGGTGGACGAAGCGCCGAAGGAAGAGAAGCAGGCGACAGAATATTTGCAAGGCAATGCGGATGATCTGCTACAGCATATGATCTCCTCGGTAACTAGCAAGATAACGATACCGACGGACCGCTTGTCGTCGCAGGAGAAGATTGAAATCGTGCGTGAGCTGAATGAGCTTGGAGTCTTCTTATTGAAGGGCGGCGTCTCCCAGGTAGCAGCGGCATTATCGATCTCGGAGCCTACAGTGTATCGCTATCTTCAGAAGCTGAAGTAACACCAATTATATACAAGAGGGTGACATCATCATGAGTTATAACTTCGATCAAGTCATTAGCAGGTTTGACACGAATAGCGCCAAATGGGATGGAGCTGCTGACACGCTGGGCAGAGATGTAATCGTTCTCTCTGTAGCGGATATGGATCTTCAAGCACCACCCAAGGTCGTTGACAAGGTTGCTGCAATGGCGCGTCACGGAATATACGGATACACCGATGCGCGCCCACCCTATTATGCAACGGTTCAGCGTTGGCTTGAGAGAGCCTATAACTGGAGCGTACCGGAGGATTGGATCGTATTCTGTCCACGGATTGTACAAGCTGTATCGATCATCATTGAACGCTTTACGAAGCCAGGCGATCGTATTCTAATGCATACCCCGGCTTACCAGCCGATTGCGAATGCAGTCGAAATTAATGACAGACAGCTTGTGGAGAGCCGGCTGTTGCTAAGAGACGGAAAGTATGAGATCGACTTCGATGATATGGAGCGTCAGATGAAGAACGGGATTAAGATCGTTCTGCTTATTTCGCCGCACAATCCAACTGGACGTGTATGGACGAAGCAGGAGCTGGAGCGGATCGCCGAGCTATGCATCCGTTATGATGCACTTATCGTATCGGATGATATTCACGCTGACTTTATTCACGAAGGACATGAGCATACGATTATCGCTAAGTTGTCACAGCAGGTGGCGGAGCGCTCAATTATTTGTACCTCTCCAGGCAAAACTTTCAACTTGGCAAGCCTAGAAATCGCCAACATTGTAATACCTAATGAACAATTGCGAGAGCGCTTCCGTTATGGATTAAGACAGGCGGGCATTCATAATCCAACCTTCTTCGCCGTACCTGCCTTGGAGGTTGCTTATACGGAGTGCGATGATTGGCTTGAGGAACTGCGATCATATATTAAGGGGAATATCGCTTATACCGAAGCGTTCTTTAATGAGCATATGCCGGAATTGAAGATCATTAAGACGGAAGGCTCATTTCTCCTATGGGTAGACTGCTCGGCTTATAGCAAAAATGAAAGCGATTTAGTCGAATGGATTCAGAATCAAAGCCTGGTTA
>DASYFA010000301.1:0-3781 GCA_036498705.1 Paenibacillus sp. | reverse complement strand
GATTTTATAAATTGAGCGGCTACCTGCTGTGGGATTACACTCAAGCCAAAGTCCATCTGCTGTCTCGCATCAGCCAATCTCTGTACGATCGAATGTGGAGCTACCATCCAGCCGATCCGCAGACCGGAGGCAGCAATCTTGGAGAAAGAGCCGATGTAGATAATGTTGCCGTTCGAATCCATCGATTTGAGCGGTGCGGGTACAGTTCCTTCAAATGCAGTCAGGCTAAATGGATCATCCTCAACGATTGGAAGCCCGAGTTCACTGGCGACAGAGAACAATTGCTCGCGACGTTCATTGCTGATGACCGCGCCTGTCGGATTCTGAAAGTTTGGATTCAGAAATACCATTTTGATCCGATGCTTCTTGTATAACTCCCGGATATCTTCAGGATGGACGCCATGCTGGTCGATCGGAAGCCTGAACAGACGGAGCCCAGCCGATTGGAACATCGGTAGCGAGTAACAGTAGGACGGATCCTCAATCGCTACAGCGTCCCCGGGGGACAGCAGGCATTGAGTAATCAGGTATAAGGACTGCTGAGAGCCCGAGGTGATCATGATCGACGATTCTGTCGTCTGAATTCCCCGGTACTTCTGCAAGTAATCGACCAGGGCTTGTCTAAGCGGCATATATCCCTGCGGGTTATCATAGCCCAAATAAGAGGTGTAATGATGCTCCCGCATCAGGGCGGCGATTTCATCAAGCGGAGATAAATCCGCGGCCAATTCACCGCTCGCAAAATCGATCAGGGAAGGGTGCTGACTAAGCGCATCCCGGATTTTGCGCAAAAAAGGCAAATTGGGAAGGAAGCTCCCACCTTCGGCATACCGATTCCAATTCGGCGTATGCTTGGGCGTTGCGCCCCATTTGGTGCGGCTTACACGTGTTCCGCTGCCAGTATGGCTCTCAATGATCCCCATCGATCTTAGTTCGGCGAACGCAAGGATCACGGTGCTGCGATTGACGCCAAGCTGTTCGGCTAGCCTCCGTTCGGACGGGAGCTGGCTGCCTGGAGGGAACTCGCCATACGCGATTCTCTGCTCCAGATGATCGGCAATTTGTTCATAGAGCGGCTTTTTATTCTGACGGTCTGGTTTCCACATGCTTTTATCACCTTCAGTTTGTGAATCTATGACTTATTGTGGCTTTTATTATATCAGGGTCGAAATTATTCTTATGAAACAGTTGTTCCATTTGGTTGCTAAGTTAGTATAACTATAACATCTTGTTTGAATAGACCCAATAAATAAGTACTTAATAGTTAAATGATTAAGTCGAAAATAACAGCAGAAGTTATTGTTGATTCAAAAAGCACAGATGCCTTCACTGATGGAGGCGCTTGTGCTTTTTTTGTGCTCTAAAAAGCCCGGAAATACGGGGGTGAATTGAAAAGGAGTAGCAGCACAAAAATTGAATATAGCGCATTTGGCGATAAGGAATAGCATCATAAAAACTGGAGATTTTCGAGCCGGGGCAGGGCGTGTTAGGTTGAATAAGCGATGAACGAACAACGACAAACATACGAAAGGGGAGAATCAAAACGAAGAAGCATCTGTCGCAAAACCGTTTTCTCTATTTATTGCTAGTGCCGGTGGCGGTTTATTTATTGCTTTTCAAATATGCGCCGATGGGCGGGGAGATTATTGCCTTCAAGAATTATCGTCTCGCTGACGGTATTTGGGGAAGTCCTTGGGTCGGCTTAGATCAATTTGAAAAGCTGTTCTCAAGCAAGGAGTTTTACGTTGTATTGAAGAATACGCTTCTGCTTAATTTGTATCATCTTATATTCGCCTTTCCGGCTCCTATTATATTGGCTCTTATGCTTAACGAAGTCAGAGTAGAGTGGTATAAGCGAACATTACAAAATCTACTGTACATTCCCCATTTTATTTCATGGGTAGTGCTAGGAAGCATCATTATTGCTCTTTTATCACCTTCCACAGGCATTGTGAACTATGTGTTGCAAGCCTTCGGCATGGAGCCGATTTACTTTATGGCCGATAAGTTCTGGTGGCCGGTAAGCTTTATCGTATCCGGTATTTGGAAGGAGGCCGGGTTCGGAACGATCCTCTATTTGGCGGCAATGGCCTCGATCGATCCGACGTTGTATGAAGCGGCCAAAATGGACGGTGCAAACAAGCTCAGGCAAATATGGCATGTCACCTTGCCAGGCATCCGCTCCACGATTGCAATTCTACTTATTTTGCAGGTAGGTCGCATGATGGACGTCGGATTCGAACAGGTATATGCACTGCGCAACCCGGCTGTGACGGGCGTAGCGGAAGTTATTAGTACGTATGTGTACACGCGAGGTCTCGTCAATTTGCAGTACAGCTATACAACAGCGCTTGGGCTATTCCAGTCGTTGATCGCACTTATATTGATTATATCGGTCAATAAAATTATTAAATCAATGGGGGAACGAGGCCTATGGTAGCGCTCGTCGCAGGAAAGGAGTGAGTGGGGTTTGAAAATACGCAGCCTAAAGGCATCCTCAGTATTTTTCCGTTGGTTCAACTATATATTGCTGGCTTTAATTGCCTATGTAACTGTGTTTCCTTTTATTAATATCATTGCCGTATCGCTAAGCAGCAGTAGGGCAATCAATGCGGCAGAAGTGTTTATGTGGCCGATTGATTTTAATGTAACCGCATACAAATCCTTGCTTAAAGATGGACAGCTGATCGTCGCGATGAAAAATACAGTCATCATTACGGTAGTTGGAACGTTCCTAAATATGCTAATGACAACGATGGCGGCCTACCCGCTGTCCAAGTCAAGGCTTAAAGGCAGAGGGATTATGCTGATGGCGATCCTATTCACGATGATGTTCAGCGGAGGGATGATACCGAACTTCTTGCTAGTAAACAGCCTTGGCTTGGTCAACACATACTGGTCATTATGGCTGCCAGCACTTATAAGCGCCTACAACATGTTCGTTATGAAATCCTTCTTCGAAGGCTTACCGGAGGAGTTGGAAGAGTCTGCTGCCATTGACGGCGCTAGTGATGCGACAATTCTGTGGAAAATTATTTTGCCGCTTTCGAAGCCGGTTATTGCCGCATTGACACTGTTCTATGCCGTAGGCTGGTGGAATTCCTATATGAATGTACTGATCTATATTCGCGGAACTGACAAATTATCTTTAATGGTCAAACTCTATCAAATGATCGATCTGATCAGTCCTGAGCTTATGCGGAGTGGAGAAGGGGTAACGCGAACCAGCATTACACCAGAAGGGATTCGCGCAGCAGCGGTTGTGTTTGCTATAGTTCCGATCCTTTGTGTTTATCCATTTTTGCAAAAGCATTTTATTAAGGGCGTATTGCTTGGTTCAATAAAAGGCTAAGCAAAAAACATGATATCAACTGTGTATCGCAGGAGCAGTTTGATATAATAAATTGTACTCTAGGAGGTAGATTATGGCTAAAGTCATGAAACACAGGGGGCAGATGTTCTTTATCATGTGCATGGTCATCGCTTTGCTGGCAACGGCTTGTTCCAGTAACAGCGGCAGCACTGGAAAGGAAGAGGCCAGCGGTAATACCCCGGTAAAAGAGAGTGAAGCCAATAAGGGTGGGGTGACTGATCCGTACGATGGATTGCCCAAAAAATTAAGTATCTCGATGTTTGACCGTGGTAGTGTATCTAGCGATGAAGGCACGTATGAAGATAATCGTTGGGTAAAATGGATCCGCGAGCAATCAGGCATCGATCTGACGATCATACCCGTAGCCCGTAATCAAGCACAAGATAAGCTAAACATTTTGTTTGCATC
>DASYFA010000300.1:0-4480 GCA_036498705.1 Paenibacillus sp. | reverse complement strand
CATCAGGTCGTCCAGCTCCAGATATTGCCCTTTGGCGACATCCTTCGCATACGAGAACCAGCTAGCTGTGAACATCAGGTCGAACGGTTCATTCGAGACCTTCATCAAGTTCGTCTTGTCATCCCAGGACGCCCACTCGATCGGCTTCAGCTCAATCGTCGCATTAATCTTCTCTGTCAAATACTTGCTCATTTCGTCTTGGACAAGCTGGAGATCCTTAGCCGCTCCAGCCGGATAGACCATCGTAATTTTATACGGGCTGAGCGCGCTGGCTCCTTCTTTATTTCCCGTTTCTGCCTTATTGCCGGAAGTGTCCCCAGGATTGGCCGACTTATTGGAATCCCCTTTGCCACATCCCGTCAATACCAGTATTCCGCACAGCATAATCACGAACAGTAAATGGAACTTCTTCTTCATATTTTCTGTTCTCCTCTCAAATCATACTTGTACTAACCTATTCCCCCGGAATTGCAGTAAATCTTAATTCGCGTCAGTCAGCCCCACCTCCTTCTCGGAATGAACGACCTGCTTCTTCCTATTCCTAGCCTTTTACTGCGCCAGACGTAATTCCGCTAATGTAATACTTCTGGAAGAATGGATAGGCAAATAATAATGGGGCCACCCCGACGATCGCGAGTGCCATTCGTACGGACTCTCGTGGCATTTTGGCCAGCAACTCGCCGACTTGGGCTGAGCTGTTGGACTTCATCAGCAGATACTGAATGTTAGTGAGTGTCTTCGTCATCAAATACTGAATGTTGTACAGATCCGGCTTGTCGATGAACAACATACAGTTATACCAATCATTCCAATAAGCCAAAGTGTTGAAGAGTCCAATCGTCGCCATAATCGGCAAGGATAGGGGTACAACGATCTTGAAGAAGACCGTGATCTCACTCGCTCCATCAATTGTTGCCGACTCAATCACCGTCTCCGGTATGGTTGAGGCGAAAAAACTCCTCATCAATAGAACATTAAAAGCACTTAATAGCAGATTCGGAATAATCATAGAGAAGATCGTGTTCTTAATACCGAGCATATTAACATAAGTAATGTACCAAGGCGCGAGTCCCCCACCGAACAGCATCGTGAAGAAGATGTAGAAGGATAGTGTCCTCCTGAATGGCAAGCTGGGCCTTGATAATGGATAAGCGAAGAGCGCTGTAATCAGCAGGCTTACGATGGTACCTATAATCGTGGCAATGATGGTAACTCCATACGCCCGGGCGATTTCTGAGAAATCATTGAACAAGAACTTATAAGCCTCGAAGCTGATCTCGTTAGGAAATAAGGAGAATCCCTTCTGCAGAATGGAATCTTCACTTGAAATTGAGACCATGAATATGAGGATAAACGGAACTAAAGATATGACCGTGAAGCACCAGAAGAACAGGTGAATCATTGCAGGGCCGATTCTTTTGGATATATTTAATTCTCTCACGTTGTTCTCTCCCTCCCTGTTTAAAACAATGCGCTCTGTTTATTGATGCGTCTGACAGCGGCATTGGCTATTAGAATCAAGAAGAAACAGATTACAGATTGATAGAAGCCCGCTGCCGTAGACATTCCGATGTCACCCGATTGGAGCATTGCGCGGTATACGAATGTATCGATTGTTTGTGTCGTCGGTATAAGCGCACCGGTATTCATTGGCACTTGATAGAACAGACCGAAGTCCGAGCGAAGTATCGTGCTTACCGCCAGCAAGGTCATGGTGATGATGACCGGCATAATCAGCGGTATCGTAATCCGGGTCATTTGCTTCCATTTGCTTGCCCCGTCGATCGTAGCCGCTTCGTAATATTCCTTGTCTATACCAATGATGGAAGCAAAATAAATAATCGATAAATACCCGACGTTCTTCCAGGCGTTAACAATAACGAGAACGTAAGGCCAATATTTCGGCTCTCCATACCACGAGATCCCATCCATACTAAACCACTTGAACATTAGCCTGTTCACCAGGCCGTTCTCTGCATTTAGGAAGCTGAATACGAGATAAGCGACAACGACCATCGAAATGATATGCGGAAGCAGAAAAGTGCTCTGGTAGAAGCGGCTTATCACTTTGTCCTTGATCTCATTGATCAAGAGTGCGACGAGAACCGATAAAATCAGATTTAATAGAATGAAGACGAGATTATACAGGAACGTATTCCTTGTAATGATATAAGCGGCCTCCGTATTGAACAGGAATTTGAAATTGTCCAGTCCGGACCAGGCACTACCCCAGATCCCATCCACATAGTTGTAATCCTTGAAGGCAAGGATGACGCCGTACATCGGAATATAGTTGTTGATGAACAGATAGATAATCCCTGGAACTGTCATTAGTAGCAACCATTTATACTTTTTGACTTCTCTGTTTAACCGTGATAACTTACTCACGCTCCCACCCCTCCACCATGTTGTGTAAGCCCTTACAATATTCATTCTAGAGTTTTGCTCCTAGACGTAACCACCATCTTGGTGACTTTCTCATAACACGTTCGTGACTTCTTCTTATCAAGTCAAAAATACGCTGATATCTAGTCAATAAAAGACATTGACAGGGTCCTCTGGGATCATTATGCTAAGGGCGTGATATCGCTTTATACATCTTTTGAGGAGGGTATCTATCATGAATACCAAGCAGATTGAACGTGTCTTTATACTAGGAATGGACGGAGCCGGAAACTTCATTCAGCATACAGATACGCCAAATATTGATGCATTCTTGAGCAAAGGAGCCGTTACATATATGGCTCAGGCCCAATCACCTACGATCAGTGCGGAATGCTGGGGCTCTATTCTTCACGGCGTAGTCCCGGTGAAACACGGATTAAATAATGAAATAGCTTCCACTCAAGTCTATCCTGCGGATTCGCTATATCCATCGATATTCAAACTCGTACGGGAGGCTCAGCCTGAAGCCAAGCTTGCAGCCTTCTCCAGCTGGTCGCCAATCGTCAGTGGAATTATTGAGGAAGGGCTCGATATTCATAAGGAAGCAATGCCGGACGACGAGCTCGTAATCGCTATCGAGACTTATATTCAGAACAACAACGACGTTAAGTTGCTCTATATGCAACTCGATGATCCGGACGCTTCTGGTCATAAATATGGCTACGGTTCAGATTCACCGAATTATCTTAAAGCCATTACCAAAATGGATGATCTATTTGGCCGCGTACTGCGCGCCATTGAACAGCAAGGCTTGCTGGAAGACAGCCTCGTAATCCTCCTTACCGATCATGGTGGCGGCGGAGCTGATAAGCATGATCACGGTAGCGATCATCCGATGGACAAGAATGTATTCTGGGGCTGTGTAGGCCCAGGAGTCTCAGCCGGTACTGTCTTGCCGGAGTTATTCATCGTCGATACCGCAGCAGTCGCTTTACATGCTCTTGGTCTTGAGCTGCCTGCTAATTGGGATGGAAAAGTACCCGCTTCTTTGTTCAGCTAATATACATGTTCAACAAGTCCACTTCCTGATTGACTTCGTGATATCAAGAGTGGGCTTTTTGCATTACTGATTTATTTAAGGATGACCTCAAAACCTAGGGAGGGACTGGGATGAGAAAACAGCTGCATTTCAGAGAAGATGGAACGTTCAGGATTGTCCAATTCACGGACACGGAATTCTGTGAACCGCATGAGGAAGAAGTACGTATGAGTACCATGATGCGGGCTATTCTTGAGGTGGAGCGCCCGGATCTTGTAGTGTATGCCGGAGATGTCATTGCCAGCAACAAGAGTCCGAACCCGGTACAGGCGTTCCGGGATGCTGTATCGGTGCCGGAGGAGCTGCAAATTCCTTGGGCAGCCGTATTTGGTAATCATGATTCCGAAGCGCCGGATTTCACGCGAGAACAATTGCACAAACTTCAGTTAACGCATAAATTCTGTTACGCGAAGCCTGACCCGCCAAATGTCCACGGCTCTGGCAACTATGTACTTGAGATTCTGGATGGGTATCATCTACCTGCTGCCGCGCTTTATTTTCTCGATACAGGAAGCTACTCCCCCTTGGTACATCATGGGGTAGGATATTATGATTGGATAAGAAGAAGTCAGATCGATTGGTATACCAGGGCTTCCCATCAGCTGACAGCAAATAATGGCGGCTCACCTCTTCCTTCGCTCGGCTTCTTCCATATCCCGTTACCCGAATATCGTGATATTTGGGATTTCAACGAATGCTATGGGCAGAAGCTGGATCGATTGATCTGTGTGCCACCGCTGAATACTGGATTCTTCGCAGCCATGGTCGAGATGGGCGACATCATGGGCACCTTCGTCGGTCATGACCACGGCAACGACTTCTGGGGGACTCTACACGGCATCCGCCTCTGCTACGGGCGTACTACCCGGAATGCTTACTTGAATCAGCCGTTCGCCGCCGGCGCTCGGGTGATTCAGTTTACCGAAGGACAGCGAAGCTTCGATACCTGGCTACATCTTGAAGACGGATCGATCATTCACGACCAGCCCAAGCATT
>DASYFA010000299.1:0-4248 GCA_036498705.1 Paenibacillus sp. | reverse complement strand
ACACAGGTTTTATTAATACCGTTCCTCGTGAACTGGATGAAGCAGGCTTAATCGATGGAAGCAGTCGGCCCGGCATATTCTTTCGCATTATCCTGCCGCTATTAAAGCCGATTACAGCCACCGTTATCATAATAATGGGTGTTCAAATATGGAATGACTATCAATTCTCGATCTTCTTCCTGCAGAAGGTACAGGTGCAGACGATCCCTGTTGCGTTATCGAAATTTATCTCTCAATTCTCGAACCAGATCAATTGGGTCGCAGCAGGATGCTTGATCGGCATGATGCCTATGGCCATTGTGTATCTCTTTCTACAAAAGTATTTTATAAAAGGTATGGCTGATGGAGCTATTAAGGGATAATAGAATGAACTATTTATGGAAAATTGCGTTAGATAATTTAAAAAAATAACAGTCTATATGCTTATGTATACTTTTATTCAAAAGATAGCAGCAGCATTTCGCTTAGTGAGTTGGATGCGGGTAAGAGTTATCGAATTACCTACTCAAACCTAAATGTTGACAGGTTCTATTATATGGGATTTGATTGTGAATCCCTAGGAAAAGGGCATGATGGAGAGTTTACCGTTTGATTTGCGACACTTTACAATTATTCTCCAATGAACAGAGGGGATGAGGCGCTTATCCCGGACTTACACTTACTTTTTTCTGTTATATAATAAAAAAACATGGTTCAAACGTTTTGCATATGGATTTTGTATTGCAGGATTCGTTCTTGTTTCAGGAAGATCCGCCAGTCCAACAAAATCCTCGCTGAGCAGTAGGATCACACGACTTTGTTCGGGCAAGGGGTTTTCTATACCGAACTGTATTACGGCCATTTTCCAGTGAAGGAAGAAGAAAGCGAGGGATAACCGACATGAGTATATATGAAAAAGGGGCCTATCTACGCAGTATGACGCTGCTCAGGGAAGAGGTGCCGTCTTTTAAGCGGTATCCGTTTGACTTGCCTGGCGTCGCTGCTATGGAGCGGCTTGATTTTCATCCGAAGGTGACCTATATCGTTGGCGAGAACGGCATGGGCAAATCGACACTGCTGGAAGCGATCGCGGTCGCGCTTGGCTTCAATGCGGAAGGAGGGACGCTCAATTTCAATTTCTCGACGGCAGAGACGCATTCGGAGCTGTTCCAATATCTAAGGCCGGTTCGTGGTGCCCAAAGGGCTCGAGATGGGTTCTTCTTCCGGGCAGAGAGCTATTATAATCTAGCAACAGAAATTGATGCCCTTGACCGTGAGAAAGGCTTCACTCCTTCAATAATCGATTCCTATGGAGGCAAATCGCTGCATATGATGTCGCATGGCGAGTCCTTTTTTGCTACATTTATGAACCGTTTTGGCGGCAGGGGGCTCTATATTTTAGACGAACCTGAGGCGGCACTATCTCCTTATCGGCAGATGGCGATGCTGTCACGGATGCATGAACTGGTGAAGAATCACTCGCAGTTTATCATTTCTACGCATTCTCCCATTCTGATGGCCTATCCGGACAGCATTATTTATCAATTGACGCCAGATGGGATACGGACGGTTATGCTCGAAGAGACAGACCACTATTTCATCATGAAGGAGTTCCTGAATAACAAGGAAAGGATGCTGAGTGAATTATTCGAGCCGAATTGAGAGGCAACTCCTAACCTAACCCATTGGTTCTCAACCGCTTTGCATCTTCCATAACCTGCTGTACAAACCGCTCGATCGCCATCGAAGGTGAATGATCCATAGTTTGAATGGTGGAGAAATCACGTGTCAGTTTTATTCCTTTAAGAGGGATATTGTGCAGGGTACCTGACTCAAGCTCCTTACGGACAACCCAGCGGGACAAAATTGCGACACCAAGTCCGGCAGTGACTGCCTCTTTGACGCCTTGGCTGCTATTGAATACATATGTACGTTTAATTTCAAGCTTATGCTCTTGCAGAAAACAGTCGCTAAATGCTCTTGTACCGGAGCCACTCTCACGTAAAATCCAGCTCAAATGCTGGAGCTTGCTGACATCGGCTTGTCGCATAGCACTGAGCGGATGATCGGGTGCGGCAACGAGCAGCAATTCATCCTTCATGTAAGGCGTGATCACCAGATCCTCTCCGGTTACATCCCCCTCGACCAATCCCAGATTAAGCTCTTGCTTGCGAACCTTTTGAACGATCTCCCATGTGTTTCCGATCGTCACCTGCAGTTCAACCTGTGGGTATTGGGCGACAAATTCCGCGAGCAGTCGCGGGAGAAGATATTCGCCGATTGTAAAGCTGGCTCCGACATGGATCGAACCGGTTACAGTATCTTGTAGTAGATGAATATCGCGTCTTGCTTCATCGTATAGGGCCAGAATTCTTTTGGCTTTCTCATATAAAATAAAACCCGCCTCAGTCAGCTTCACCTGCTTGGGGGAACGATGCATTAACTTGGCGCCTAGTTCGTTCTCCAGATTGCGGATATGTAGGCTTACGCCGGGTTGGGATAGATTCAGTAACTCGGCAGCGCGTGAGAAGTTTTTCTGCTCAGATACAGTCACGAATACTTTAAGATTCTCGACAATCATGGATTTGTCTCTCCTTTGTTTGCTCTTCTCATTGTACCCCGCTCACGAAACGGTCAACAACCCATTTTACTTCTCAATCATAAGTATTTCTCATGATCAAGATAACAGATCTTTATTTCAGCTTTATCGAGAGCCGCCTTATAGTTGTAATCGTAATAGACATTTACAGAGATTATTTACAACGGTGGGGAAGTGGGAAGGTGAAACATAATTACATTCATTTATGGAGGCAAAATAAAAAATTCGGCTTTGCCGAAGGAATTATCATTACGCTAATCATAGCTATTCTCGCTAAATTTATAGCGGGATTTCCGTTCTTAAGCATCATGGGTCAGCTTGTGATTGCCATATTGATAGGTATAGCATGGCGGGCTATATTCGGTGTGCCATCAGAGGCGGCGCCGGGGATTAACTTCTCAAGCAAGAAGTTGTTGCGTTTTGGGATTATTCTGCTCGGCATGCGGTTGAATCTGCTTGATATTATTCATGCCGGACCGAAGGTGCTGGCGATTGCCGTGATCAATATTGTATTTGCTATATTTGTGGTGTATGGGCTGACCAAGTTATTTAAGGTCGATCAGCGTCTTGGTATTCTTACCGCCTGTGGTACAGCTATTTGCGGAGCGGCTGCTGTAGTAGCCATCGCCCCGCAGATCAAAGCGAATGATGATGAGACTGCAGTCGGAGCGGCCACGATCGCTATTCTAGGTACTTTGTTCACTTTAGCTTATACACTGTTGCATCCAGTGTTGGGAATGACGGCAGCAGGGTACGGCATTTTCTCAGGTGCTACGCTGCATGAAATCGCTCATGTTATCGCTGCGGCCGCACCGGGCGGCAAAGAAGCGGTTGACCTAGCCGTCATCGTCAAGCTGACACGCGTAGCCCTGCTTGTACCGGTAGCGATTATGATTGGCATCTGGGCGGGCAGAACCGAGCGCAAAAACAACCCAAATGCAGCCAAAACAAGCTGGCGCGATATTCCAATCCCGTGGTTCATTCTCGGCTTTCTGCTGATGAGTGGTGTCAATACGCTTGGTATTATTCCTGTGGTAGTGACAGACCAACTGATCGTCGCAGCTTACTTGTTGATTGCGATGGCGATGGCAGCGCTAGGCCTGAACGTCGATATCGCTACCTTCCGTAGAATGGGGCTCAAATCTTTTGCCGCCGGATTTATCGGTTCGGTTTTGCTGTCTAGCCTCGGTTTTGCTCTGGTTCATTGGTTCGGATTGGCGTAGGGGGATGTTGACTGGGTCCAGTCGGAACCCGATTGAAACCCATGAAACAATGTTGGCGCCCCTCTTTGATGCTCTAACGAAACTACGGAACGTTATTTCCACGAAAACAGCGGTAAATTAAATCTAACGAAACTACAGATCGCTATTGGGGAGAAAAGTAGGCTTTTAGCCGCTGTTTCACTTCAATAACGATACCCAGTTTCGTTACAATTTTCAGCAGCTCTATTTGGTCTAAATAACGATACCCAGTTTCGTTAGAGATTGAGCTATATGATATAGGTTTCCTGATCTGACAGCCTGCAAATTTGGTATTATCCCCTTCAAGTAGACACTCAAAAAAACCTCCATGTTAAGATGGGGGTTAGAGTGACACTTGGAGGGGATTTTTATGGCAAAAAAAGGACAGACATTCTATTCGTATACAGAAGAATTAAAAATGAAGGCAGT
>DASYFA010000298.1:0-5921 GCA_036498705.1 Paenibacillus sp. | reverse complement strand
ACCAACCTGCAGCTTCCCCACTGGCAATGCCATCAATTCCTTGATCGAATGGATATGATAGATCACAAGTACCCCTCCGTTCGCTCAGTGGAACACAAACTTATTTAATCGCTTCGTTCCATCTTTGCAGTGCTGCTGTCTTAATCTCTATCAGCTCCGGAAGACCGATTTTATCCAATGTTGCAAGATAGTTGTTGAAGTTATCCAGGCTTTCCTCGCCAATAATGAACTTCGTGGTCATCATGTTAACATAGGTGAGGAGGTCATTCTCGATCACGTTCCCTCTCTCCGATTCTTTCGCCGTGAAGCGGGCGTTAATCGGATACGCATCTCTATAATAAGGCACCTGTTTCTCGTTCACTTGGTTAACCTTGTTTTCCATCAAAGGAAAATTTGCAGGAATGGCAGGAAACTCTAACAATCCTGGCAACCCCATATTCACGGAAATTGACTTGTTAATGTCAGCAAATCCGGTGGTCGGCTCAATCCATTCATAATACGTTTTACTATCATCTGTATATTTCCACTGCTCTCCTTCGTAACCGAGGAAGACCGTGTTACCATAAAAGCCGTCAACCGCATTTTCCTCCGTAGCATAGAACATATCCAGCAATCGCATCGCCGCTTCTGGATACTTGCATTTATTTGTAATTATACCTCTGCTGGTATACAGATAATCCGGCGTCTTGACAACTCGCTTATCATTTGTCGGTGAAGTGAGCGGAACTAGGCTAAGCTGCTCCGTCTTGGTCGTCTCTGGGTCGAGCAGGGTCGGAGAACCGTTATATACGCCAACCAATCCGCCCTTTATCTTGGCTTGCCATTGCTGCGACGTCTGGGTAGAAAACTCCCGATCAATCAAGCCCTCCTTATATAGCTTGTTAGTGTAGGCAAGGGCCTCTTTATACTCAGACATTGCTGGAACGTAGACTACTTCACCAGCATCGTTCACATCGAAGCCGATACCGCCGGTCATCCCGGTAAACGCAGGGATCAGCAGATTTTGAAATGCGGTTAAACCAACGCCCGAGAACGGAATTTCATCATTCGGATCTCCATTTCCATTGGCATCCTTTTCTTTAAATGCCTTCAGCATCTCATAGAGTTCATCCGTCGTAGTCGGAGGAGTCTCGATGCCAACATTCTTCATCCATTGAGAATCGAAGAAGCCGAGATGCCCTTGCGTAGTTGCCGTCTTGAAATAGTAAGGCAGGCCGTAGATTTTTCCATCCATCGAGGTGACAGAGGCTTTAACGACCGGTTTCTTGTCGAGCAGCGCCTTAAAGTTCGGTGCGTACTTATCGATCAGATCGGTCAGATCGAGGAAGATTCCTTGAGGACCATAAGTCTCCTCATCGATCTTCTCCCCGCCTCTCAGGATGATGTCAGGATATTCCCCACCGACGAGAGCGATATTCTTCTTCTCATTGAAGGTATCTTCCTCCGCCAGCTCGAACTTCAGTTCAATATTCGTCTTCTCTGCCAACCGTTTGAATATCTCCAGTTCGCTCCAATCGGTGCCACCAGGGTCCTTCATGCCCAACACTGTCAATGTAATTTTTTCCTTCGTAATCGGGTATACACCGACTGGATTCAAGTAATCCGGTCCTGCGTCCGTCCCCTCCTTGTTATTCGAGGCTGAGGGATTGTCTTTAGTCGAAGTCGAGCAGCCCATAAGCGAGGCCAACACCAGAATCGTGACCATGAACAATGCGAAGCTTCTTACTTTTACCCCTTTTTTCATCCTTTGCTCCTCCTCTTATAAATGGTTATATTATCAGCCTTTAACCGATCCGAGTGTGACTCCCTTGACGAAATATTTCTGTACAAAAGGGTACATCGCCATGACCGGTAAAGACGAAACCACGATCAGTGCATACTTGATTTGCTCTGCCGTCCGCAGCTCCTCCTTCAGCAGCCCCGCCGTATCTCCACCCTGTTGCAGGAGATTCGCGTTGAATTGACTCTTCAGCAAGGTTTCGCGCAGTACAATCTGTAGCGGCTTCCATTGCTCATCCCGAATGTAAATCAGGGCGGTAAAATAACTGTTCCAATGGGCGACAGCACCGAACAATGCCATGACGGCCACAATCGCCGTAGATAGCGGAAGCACGACTTGCAGGAACAGACGTATGTTGGAGCAGCCATCAATCTGCGCTGCTTCCTGAATCTCAGTTGGAATCGTCGTCTGGAAGAAGGTCCTCGTGATAATAATGTTGGTCATCGATGTTGCCCCAAGAATGACCATAACCCAGGGTGAATTGTATAACCCTACGCTCTTTACCGTCATAAACGTTGGAATGAGACCACCAGAGAAGAACATCGTGATGAGGAACATAATGGTGAAGAATTTATTCCCTACAAAATCTCTGCGTGACAGCGCGTATCCCGCCAGCACAGTCACGACAACATTGACAGCCGTCCCGCCAACCGTGTAAAGGATCGTGTTGAGATACCCTCTTAAGATGCTGCCATCATTAAAGATGCTCGTATAACCGATAAAGGATATGTCTTTGGGCCACAGTAGCATTTTGCCGGAGTTCACCAAGTCCGGGTTGCTAATGGAAGCACTTACAATAAACAATAGCGGATACATGGTAAGCAGCAGGATTACAACCAGGATCGTGATATTGACCATGTTGAACAGCTTATCCGACTTCGTCTCTTTCACTTGCATGGAATCATCCCCTACCTCACCACAATGATGTCTCGCCAACTTTGCGCGAAATTTTGTTAACCATAATAAGCAAGATCAGATTAATGATATTGTTAAACAAGCCGACCGCGGACGACAAACTGTACTGTGCCTTCTGTATCCCCAGCTTGTACACATAGGTGGAAATAACCTCTGAGCTACCGATGTTAATATCCTTCTGCATCAGCAATACTTTCTCGAAGCTGAGGTTCATAATTCCGCCGACACTAATGATCAGCATGATAATGATAGTCGGCATGATCGCCGGAAGATTAATATGAATAATCCGCTGTAAGCGGGACGCACCATCGATCGTTGCCGCTTCATGCAGTTCGGGAGATACGCCTGCCAGCGCTGCAAAATAGATGATCGATCCGTACCCGGTGGTTTGCCACACGCCTGACCACACATACATATGATCGAATAATGCTTCCTTTTGCAAAAATAACACCGGTTCCATCCCGAACAGTCCTGTCAATTGGTTGACCAATCCTGAGTTGGAGAAGAATAGGTCGATCATGCCGACCAGGACAACCATGGAAATAAAGTAGGGCATATAGGTAACATTCTGTACCAGCTTCTTGAACCGGATGTTCCGGACTTCATTGATCATTAGCGCCAATATAATCGGAGCTGGGAAGCTGACGAGCAAATAATAGAAGGAGATCCGGATCGTATTCCAGAAAATCTCGCTGAACCTTACCGAACTGAAGAAGGTAATAAAATGCTTAAATAACGGATCGGCCCACGGGCTACCACTAAAGCCCTTCGTAGCAATAAAGTCCTTAAAAGCGATCTGTACACCGTACATCGGAATATAGGCAAAGATAAAAAAGTATAAGAATGCCGGCAGAATAAACAAGTATAGGGCCTTATTGCGTCTCATCATCAACCATTTATAATTTTTCCCCGTCGCCGTTCTTGCAGGAGCACGCTGCTGCTTCTTCACATTCGCAAACATCAAGATTTGTCCCCTCCTGTTGTTTATGTATGAGGCCGCTATCCGTGAGATAACTTACCTAAATCATAAGGGGCCTCTTGGAACCCGTAAATTGCCACTATTTAACCCTAACGCTCAAAATTTAAAATATTAAAAAATGTAAGTTCAGCTTAAATGATGATCGTTTACGAATGGAGGCACTCCACATATAATGTTGCTATTCTCGCTCATACAAGAGAGCATCATCGTATCGATAACCTTGTGCTCTGTGCTCATCTTCCTCGAGGGGCTCAGCCGCTTAGGCCAATGGGAATCTCGCCTCGTCTTCTCAAAAAAGAAAAACCAATCGCTTTGGATTGGGTTGGTCTGGTTTTGTACAATGCCCACATCGTTTGGGACATTTATAATGGAGCTCAAATTCTAACGGACACATCGGCCGCGTTCAGGTGCTTAATTCGCAGTATACTCAATCATAAAGTCATCACTATCGAAATAAACAAGATCTCCTTGCTCGTAATTCCAGACGGCCTGTAAATGAGTCGGCTGCTGGATACCACCGGTAGTCTTGTAATTTTTAAATATAGCCGACCAGGTCACTTGTTGAATGGTCCCATCGGAAGATATGACTGATCTATCCTCTGTCGTAAAGTTTAGAAGCTGCCCGTTCTCGCTGAAGGTAAATATCCCACTGGCCGTTATGCCTTTATAAGTTATTGTCGCTTTGGCATGGATATCATCCACGGCTTCCCATGTAATGTAGTGCTGTAAGGCAGCATTTGGAACTACCAGGGATTCTGAGAGGAAGGTGACGAGACAAGCTCGATTCATATCCTCTCCTGTCTGGTTAAACAGGGGGATGACTTTGCCGAGAACTCCTTTCATACCGCCAAGACCATCAACAAAAGAATCAAACCCTTCGAACGGAATCCGGTACATAGAGGTATCAATATAAGCGAGTCTTACAGGCTCGTGTACGAAATTGTACTGCGTGTAATCGATTTTAATAGATGGCTTATCTGGTGACATAATGAAATCGACATTTTTGAACGTGGCTTTCATGTAGGACATTTTCGGAGTACCGATATATCCGCTGTATTCGAAGTATTTTCTGACAGGCTCCGGTAATTCCTTAATATCATCTATTGTAAAAATATCATCCGAAACTGAAATAGCTGGAGAAGCAGCAATCTGCTCTGAAACTGTCCGCTCGAATTTCGTTCTAGTGCCAGAATAAGGTATGTTTAAAAATATAATGATCCCTGCTAATATTACTGCGAGAATCACAACGACCGTCCACATGATTCTCTTACCCCCTGTCCGTCTCTTCAAGTGCATTCTCCATTCTATTTACATTGTCGGCCAGCTTCATCATTCCTTCGTACAGCCCATCCGTCAGCTTGTCATCAAAGGCATCGAACAGGCTAGTCATGAACTCGGTTTCCTTGCCACTTCTGTTTTGGAAATAAGCGATACATTTGGGGGTAAGGTGGATTCTGACGATTCTCGCATCATGTTCATCCTTCGTTAGCAATACGAAGCCCTGCTTCTCAAGCAAGGCCGCCATCTTCTTAACATTTTGCCGGGAGTTCCCGGTTACCTTGGCCACCTCGCTTATGGTTGGAGCTGGTTGTTCCAACTTTGAGATCACGGCGATGAATAGCCACTGCTTCAACGTAATATGGTCATCCAGCCTATCCCCTAGAACCTGCAGCCGATTCGCCAAGGTAAGAATACCGCCAAAAATATATGCTTGTTTCTCCATATCAGTCAACGTAAATCACTCCAATACAAAATAAAGTAACTAGTTACATATATAATACGTAACCAGTTACCATTTGTCAAACGACGACCTTCCACACCCTTAAACTAATTTCCTCACTGGACGAAGAACTGCATATCCGTAACCTTCCGGAAAATGCCGCTGGTAATCCTGCTTGACGTCCTCATCCCATTCATATCCCATGCTTGTCGGATCAAAGTTCCATGCTTGCTGTTCCACCATCCCCATGACCGCACCGTTTACCTTTAAATAATCAAAAGGCGGATAATAGAACACCAGATATTCTGACTCTGGAATCTCCCTGCACTCCATTCCAACAGGAACCTCACCCTGATAGTCTGCCGGAACCGGAATACCATATAAATATAGGCGTACGGGGTAACTCCAAAGGCTCTGACAAATGCTCGTGTGAATGCCTCCTGCGAGGAAAATCCATACTTGACAGCGATGTCCAGCACCCGTTCATCCGTGTCACGGAGCTCCAAGGCGGCACGACTGACCTTCCG
>DASYFA010000297.1:0-18413 GCA_036498705.1 Paenibacillus sp. | reverse complement strand
GGCCATTTGGTTGGACTTGCTGAACCTGAGGATTATGATAAAAAATTTGCCAACTGGTCGCTGGAGGACTTGCCGATTCTCCCTGACAAAATGAAGCTTAAGATACTCAGAGAGAGTAGCCATCAGTATAAGGCTGTTCAGCAGCTTATGCGCAGGCAGGATATCGATGAATTGATCATCGCCACCGATGCGGCGCGTGAGGGAGAGCTCCTGGCTAGATGGATCATGGATATGGCGAAATGGAACAAACCGTTCAAGCGGTTGTGGATTTCGTCGCAGACTGATAAGGCGATCAAGGAAGGGTTCGCATCACTTAAGCCGGGAAGTCAGTTCGAACGGCTGTATCAGTCGGCCCGCTGCCGTGCTGAAGCAGACTGGATGGTCGGCTTGAACGTTACTAGAGCCTTGACGTGTAAATTTGGATCGCCTTTGTCGGCCGGGCGTGTTCAGACACCTTCGCTCGGGATGATTATGCAGCGTGAGAATGAGATTATTAAATTCCGCTCGGAGGAATACAGTACTCTTCGCGCTGATCTAGGGAATTTTGAAGCAACCTGGCGGGGAAGCAATGGCGACTCGCGTATTTTTGATGGCGATAAGGTACAAGCTCTGCAAGATAAATTGAGTGGTCGCTCCGGTAAAATCGTCAAGCTGAAGAAGACAGAGAAGCATGTCCCTCATCCGCTTGCTTATGATCTGACGGAGCTGCAGCGGGATGCAAACCGCCTACTTGGATTTTCGGCTAAGCAGACATCGAATGTACTGCAGCGCTTATATGAACAGCATAAGCTGGTTACTTATCCGCGTACGGATTCACGTTACTTGTCCTCGGACATGGCGGATACGCTAAAAGAAAGGCTGACCAGTGTAGCCATCGGTCCTTATGCGGCGATAGCTCGGCCTCTGCTCCGCAAGCCGTTGCCTTTATCGAAGCGTATTGTTGATGATAGCAAGGTTACGGATCATCATGCGATCATTCCAACGGAGCAGACTGTGCTGCTGAACGCACTAAGCTCTGAGGAGCGCAAGCTGTATGATCTGATCGTACGCAGATTTATCAGCTTGTTCTATCCGCCTGCTCGTTATGACAATGTCGCCGTGGAGCTTGATGTTGCAGGAGAAACCTTGCACGCCAAGGGCATCACGATGAAGGAGAGCGGGTGGCGAGCTGCTTATGATGCGGGGCTTCTTGACGGAGATGAAGATGCTGATGATGAATTGGAGAACGGAGCAGCGCTACCGGAATTGAAGGAAGGGGAAGCTGTAACCGTTAAGCGCTGCATCATTCAGAGCGGTCGTACCCAGCCGCCGAAGCGCTATACAGAGGCAGCCCTCCTTACACAAATGGAGAAGCATGGCCTTGGCACACCGGCGACACGCGCTGATATTATCGAGAAGCTGGTGAATTCGGATACGATCGAGCGACAGGGGATTTTACTGCACCCAACTGGCAAGGGCAAGCAGTTGATTGAGCTAGCTCCGGCGGATCTACGCAGTCCAGATTTGACAGCACGCTGGGAAGCGGAGCTGGAGCGGATCGCCCGCGGACAAGGTAAACCGGGACCGTTCCTGGGTGGTATTCGCGAAATGGCGCAGAGCCTGGTGAAGGGCGTCAAGAATAGTGAGGCATCCTATAAGCCGCATAATGTCTCGAACAGTCATTGTCCAGATTGTGGAACAAGACTGTTGGAGAAGAAGACGAAGCGGGGACTGCTTTTACTCTGCCCGAACGAGGATTGTGGCTATAAGCGCTCTGGTGAGAAGAGACTATCCAATCGCCGCTGTCCGCAATGCCATAAGAAGATGGAGATCAAAGAGGGCAAAGCTGGTCTATATGTGCAGTGTCTCTCCTGTGGAATAACTGAGGTTATGAATAAGGATTCGAAGCATATCAATAAGCATGAACAACAGAAGCTGGTCAAGCAATATGCGAAGCAGGAGCCGGTCGGCAATAGTCTGGGGGATCTGCTCAAGGCTGCAATGGAGAAGAAGAATCAGTAATTATTATGCATAAACCATGTGTCATCCCGGGATGCTATGCCTGGAGGTGGTGAGCATATGCCGCATAATAAAGCGCAGAAAATCAAAAATCAGCAGAACAAGTCAAGTATTATGGAGGCCGCCGATGAGCTTCATCCCAAGAAGCAGGCGGTTAAGCCAGCGAACTTGAACAAGATTCCGAAGATGTAATCTTAGCTGTAGCACGGAAGCTCCCCTTAAGGGGAGCTTTTTAATTCCAATG
The DNA here is from genome assembly GCA_036498705.1 of Paenibacillus sp. Classification (GTDB taxonomy): domain Bacteria; phylum Bacillota; class Bacilli; order Paenibacillales; family Paenibacillaceae; genus Fontibacillus. The sequence continues at coordinate 16,171 of DASYFA010000297.1, read as the reverse complement.
TTTGGCGTTATAATAATAGTAGATAGAGACTCTTCTATCTTGAATTTGAAGGGAGTAATCGGCATGAGAATGGGCCTGATCATCTGGCTGGTTATTATTAATGTCGTGGCCTATCTGGTCATGTCCGACGATAAGCGGCGCGCAAGGCAGAGGAAGGAAAGAATTCCCGAGAGGACGCTGTTCCTGCTGGCCTTCATAGGCGGAGCGTTAGGCGTATTGATTGCGATGAATACGAAACGCCATAAGACCAAGCATATGAGCTTCCGGATTGGGATTCCGCTATTACTCCTTTTGAACGCAGTGTTATATGGTTATTTTTTGACTTGATTTATGATTGGCGCATCAAATTCTTTCGTGCTATTGGCAGGTTGACGGTTAATCGTGTTTATACTTAGATGAGAGAGGTGCTTGTCATGTTATTCTCCAAAATAGTAGCGGCATACGATGGATCCAAAGCGGGTACCAAAGCGTTAGATAAAGCGATTGAATTGGCTAGATTAAATCCGGGGGCAACGCTTGAAGTGCTTCATGTTTTTGATTTTCCGCGGTTCTATGTAGCGGATGGTTTTGCTCCAGTGCCAGCTACCGTGAACGAGGAGTTCTATGAGCTTGCAGAGAAGACAGTGGAGGAAGCGAAGAAGCACCTTGAAGATGCTGGGGTGAATGCTACGGTTCAATTGATGCAGGGTGCGCCAGCGGAAGTGATTCTTGATTATACGAAGAAGAATAATAGTGATCTGATCGTGATCGGCAGCCGCGGCCTTGGTGGAATACGCGAGTTCGTGCTTGGTAGCGTTAGCCACAATGTCGTTCAGCATGCCAGGATCCCGGTTCTGGTCGTTAAATAACAGATAAGCTTATTAACAGGGCTAGCTCTTAGTGAAGAAGATTGCTAAGAGTGGCCCTTGTTTGCGTTATTAAATGTGTCCATCGCACCGCTACGAAAGATAGTATGTGCGGCCAACCCTCGCAATCTCGTAATCTAGCAATCTGTGAACCATTTCGGCGATTAGGGGAGGGTTTCATCTATCTATGTCGAAATAATAGAGCAAGACTATCGATGTAGGGAGAGAATTTATTTTGCCTCGTTTCAAAATGTGGAGAGTTGCTGTGTGTGTTGTTCTTATGCTGGGAAGTGTCAATACTGTCTATGCTTCAGGTCAGGCTCAAGCGGCCAAAGCGAATGCTGCTGAAGTCAAGACTGTGAATAAGCAAAATGCCAAGCCAAGCGATAATTCCAAGAAGGTTGAATATGTCAAAAGTACGGTTGACCGTCTGAATGTGCGTAAAGAGCCAAGCTTGAAGGCATCTGTGATCCAGATGATCGGCAAGGGTACTACATACCAGGTACTAGATAAGAAGGAAAAATGGGTCAAGATCAAACTAGCTAAGTCTGACGGATGGGTACACACCGATTACCTCGAATATGTAAAGAGTGATGATAAGGCTACGAAGAATGAGACTAAAGCCACCAACGTCAAGGACGAATCTAAAGTCGTTAAGCAGGAGCAGGACAAGTTCCAGAGCGGCAAAGAGGAGAAGCCTCAAATTGTGGTGCCGGATAAATCGGATCAAGCGGCAGATGCGGAGTCTGGTTCCGTGGCTGAGGGTGCTTCCGTCGTTAAAATAGTTGATGTGACGAATTTGCGTGTCGGACCAGGCATGGATTATGAAATTGTTGGTAAAGCGCAGCCCGGCGAATCCTATACGATCGTAGAGAGTGATGGAGAATGGTACAAGGTTACGCTGCAGGATGGCAATACGGCCTATATCGCTGGCTGGGTTGTACAGATTGGGTCTGCCAATGATAAGCAGCCACCTGCGGGACAATCCAATGCAGAACTGAATTATGAGAATAAAGTATTCATTTATTCCTCTCATAATCAGGAATCGTGGCGAAGTGTTGCACGGAATGTGAAGGGTTCTTCGGTGGATGACCGCGAGATTAATATTTCGATGGTCGGCAGACATCTGGGTGAAGCGCTGCAGGAGAACGGTATACCGACGTTTGTTAACAATATCGATATAGCGAGGCGGTTGGAAGAGCAGAGGCTCAGCTATTCCAAATCGTATGAGGAGTCACGTAGAGCGATCAACACAGCGCTGAAGATGAATCCCTCATTGACCTATTTTCTCGATATCCATCGTGATAGTGATGTTCCGAAGCAGACGACGACAACGTCGATTAAAGGGGAGTCATATGCACGTATTTTGTTCGTAATTGGAACGAATCATAGCAACTATGCTAAGAACAAGCAATTCGCCGATGCGTTGAACGAGCTGTTGAAGCAGAACTATCCCGGATTATCCCGGGGCGTACTGCTCAAAAGTGCAAAGCAAGGCAATGGTGAATACAATCAATCTATATCCCCAGGCAGCTTGTTGATCGAGATTGGGGGAACCAATAACACGCCCCAGGAGAGTCAGCGAGCAGCTGAAGCTTTGGCGGATGTGTTCGCACAGTACTATCATTCCAAGGAATAATTAAATCTTTCATATCAGATGAGCAAAAGACTGTCCTGTACAACAATTTATTTGGGGCGGTCTTTTGTTATATCCTGAAAATATGTAAATTAACGATGGTATAAGGTTTTGAATTTGGCTTATCGGTGTGCGGATAGTGCGAAAGACGAACATTAATATATAACATATTTATATCGTTCGTGTTTTGGTTGACATATGATATGGGGGGTTGTTAAACTAGACATATGGAATAATTGCTCGTATAACCTTGGGAATTGGCCCGGGAGTCTCTACCCGATTACCTTAATAGTCGGACTACGAGTGAATACGTTATTTATACAGGTCATACCATTCTCCTTACGGATCATTGGAACAACGACATGTAGATGCTGCGGATTTAGTCTATTGGATCCGAGTGAAGGGCATCTTGCATGGGTAATGAAGATTGGACGAAGCCCGGGTGGGGAGTAGTCCAAGGTGTGGCGTAGTCTTGAGACGAAGTTAGCCGCACTTATCATTCATGAAGCCGATCGTTCTGTTCCAGCTGGTTGCAGAGGGACGTATTCACTTTTGGTCCGGATTTCTGGAAATACTTTGTTATTTCTCGGAGTTTCCTGGACTTTTTTTGTTTCTATACTTTTCAAATAATGCTTCTTAAACTCTTCTGATCCATTGACCATAGCTATGGTTGTCAAACGTATTACTATACTTTTACTAAAGAAAGTAGGTTATAGAATGTCAGCACAGGTTGCAGTGATCATGGGCAGCAAATCGGATTGGGATACGATGTCCCATGCTTGCGTCATTCTGGAGGAGCTTGGAGTTCCGTATGAGAAGAAGGTTGTCTCGGCTCACCGTACTCCAGACTTAATGTTTGAGTTCGCAGAGCAGGCCGCCGGCCGTGGTATCAAGGTGATTATTGCCGGTGCGGGCGGCGCAGCTCATTTGCCTGGCATGGTTGCCGCTAAGACGACACTACCTGTCATTGGTGTTCCGGTGAAATCCGCTGCGCTTAACGGACTTGATTCATTGCTGTCCATCGTGCAGATGCCTGGCGGCATTCCTGTCGCGACTGTAGCGATCGGCAAGGCGGGGGCTACAAATGCCGGTTTGTTGGCTGCGCAAATCCTTGGCGCGTTTGATCCTGAGCTTGGGCAACGTCTGGAGCAACGACGTACAGCATTGCGCGATGCGGTTATTGAGACAAGCGATGATCTGGTGCTGGAGGGGCAACAATAATGGATAAAATGATCTCGGAGCGTAAGGATGTCACAGGGCTTGATATGGAACAGGTCATTCGGCCAGGCGCAACTATCGGAGTCCTTGGTGGAGGGCAGCTTGGAAGGATGATGGCGCTTGCCGGAAGTAATCTGGGCTATCGCTTTATTGCGCTTGATCCGACACCTGCTGCGCCCTGTGGTCAGGTTGCCGAGCAGATCGTAGCTGCTTACAGCGACAAAGAAGCGGCTAAGGTGCTTGCTGAAAAATCGGATGTCATTACTTATGAATTCGAGAATGTCGATGCAGAGGTGGCGGCTCTGCTTGCGGAGCAATCGTATGTGCCGCAAGGAAGTCATCTGTTGTATACCACACAACATCGTCTGCGGGAGAAGAAAGCGGTGGAAGCTGCAGGTGTGCGGGTGGCCCCCTATGCGGAGATCGGTAGTGAAGATGAACTGAGGGCTGCAGTGGTAAAGCTCGGTTTACCAAGTGTTCTGAAGACGGCGACAGGAGGCTATGACGGCAAAGGGCAGTGGGTGATTCGCTCGGAAGAGGAAATTGCCGCGGCTTATGCCGAGCTAAGTAAGGCTGGTACAGAGCTCGTTCTGGAGCAGTTCATCTCCTTCGAGAAGGAATTGTCGGTCATTGCTGCACGTAGTCCACGCGGGGAGATCAAGACATTTCCCGTTGCCGAGAACATTCACGTCGATAATATCTTGCATGTATCGATTGTTCCAGCTCGTATCGCCGAGCCGATCCAGCGCGAGGCAGAACGGCTTGCCGCTCGTATCGCTGAATCGATGGGCGCGATCGGATTGCTTGCCGTGGAGATGTTCCTTACGAAGGACGGAGAGCTGTTCGTCAACGAACTAGCCCCACGACCTCACAATTCTGGACATTACACGATGGAAGCCTGCAATACCTCACAGTTCGAACAGCATGTCCGGGCGATATGTAATCTTCCGCTCGGCGATCCTTCGCTGCGAACACCTGTCGTAATGGTGAACATACTTGGGGAGCATATAGATAAGGTCGTACAGGCGGTGACAACGGATCAGTGGCATAGTGATTCGCTAGTCTCTTCGGATCAGAATGGTCAGAAGCATGCAGGTGAACAGATGGCTCCGGGGAGCCAGACTGGATTTGCCATCATTCCGAAAGTACACTTATATGGGAAGAGTGGTTCGGCACCTAAACGGAAGATGGGGCATATCAATTTGCTCTGTGAAGAGGTATCGGACGGGCTTGATTGGATAAAGAAAACCAAAATATGGAGGAATCAACATTCATGATTGAACGTTATAGTAGACCGGAAATGAGAGCAATCTGGACGGAGGAAAATAAATTCAAGGCATGGCTTGAGGTTGAGTTGTGTGCTTGTGAAGCTTGGTCGGAGCTAGGGGTTATTCCTAAAGAAGATGTGGAGCAGCTGCGGAAGAACGCTTCGTTTGATATGGACCGGATCTATGAAATTGAACAGGAGACGCGTCATGACGTGATTGCTTTTACACGTGCAGTCTCCGAGACATTAGGTGCGGAGCGTAAATGGGTTCATTATGGTCTGACCTCGACCGACGTCGTTGACACAGCTCTCGGCTATTTGCTGAAGCAGGCTAATGAAATCCTGGAACGGGATATTGTTAACTTTATTGAGATTTTGCGCGATAAGGCGCTTGCCTATAAAGATACCCCGATGATGGGACGGACGCATGGGGTTCATGCTGAACCAACCACCTTCGGATTGAAAATGGCACTCTGGCACGAAGAGATGAAACGTAACCTGGATCGCTTCCGCCACGCGGCAGACAATGTGCAATACGGCAAAATGTCCGGAGCAGTTGGTACGTATGCGAATATCGATCCATCGGTTGAACATTTCGTCTGCAAGAAGCTAGGTACGAAGGCAGCTCCGATCTCGACCCAGACGCTACAACGCGACCGTCATGCCGAATATATGGCGACGTTGGCTCTGATCGCAACCTCGCTCGACAAGTTCGCTACCGAGATCCGTGCATTGCAGAAGAGTGAGTTCCGTGAGGTAGAGGAAGCCTTCGCTAAAGGACAAAAAGGTTCCTCAGCAATGCCTCATAAGCGCAATCCGATCGGCTGCGAGAATATCTCCGGATTGTCCCGTGTTATCCGCGGTCATATGATCTCCGCTTATGAGAACGTTACTCTCTGGCATGAGCGCGACATCTCCCATTCCTCGGTCGAGCGGGTCATTCTTCCGGATGCAACGATGCTGCTCAACTACATGCTCAACCGCTTCGGCAATATTGTGAAGAATTTGACGGTATTCCCTGAGAATATGAAGCGTAATATGGAGCGTACTTATGGCGTGCCGTTCTCCGGCCGTGTCATGACGAAGCTGATCGATAAGGGCTTCAGCCGCGAACAAGCCTATGATACGGTTCAGCCGCGAGCGATGCAAGCTTGGGAGACGCAGCGTCATTTCCGTGACATTATCGAGGAGACGCTGGAAATTACAGCAGTGTTAAGCAAGGAAGAGATTGAGGATGCGTTCAATCCGGCTTGGCATTTGAAGCATGTGGACACGATTTTCCACAAGCTCGGGTTGATCGAAGGCTAAACGAAGTTCATCGCCTCTTATAGAGGCTTAACCGGCAGCGCCGCTTGGCTATAGATGTTGAATTAAGGACAGATCGGAAGAACATTTCACCCGGATGCCTGCACCCAGATATTCATTTGTTCAACAAATATGGACGGTAGGCGCGCGCCACCAAGGAGGACAGCGATTATGTCAGCAAGAGCTATATCTACGGCAGAGGGCCTTGTGAATGCCTCATTGCTGTACAAGGGTAAGGTCCGCGAATTGTATGATCTAGGCGAGCATTACTTGATCGTCGTAACCGACCGGATTTCCGCTTTTGACTATGTGCTTGAACCGGCCGTGCCTGATAAAGGCAATGTTCTCAACCGGCTAAGTACCTTCTGGTTTGAACAGACTGCGGAATTGATGGAGAACCATGTCGTGCATACCGATGTCGAATTGCTAGGCGATGTGATCAGCGAAGAGAATAAGGATATTTTGCGCAAAAGAGTAATGGTTACTCGCAAAGCACAGCGTATCGACATCGAATGTGTGGTGCGTGGTTATGTCACCGGTGGGGGCTGGCGGCAGTATCAGAAGAACGGTGAGATTAATGGCATTTCGCTTCCAGCGGGCTTGCGGATGAATGATCAATTGCCAGAGCCGATCTTTACTCCTGCAGCCAAGAACGATGTCGGTCATGATGAGGATATCTCGTTCGAGGTGATGGCGGAACAGGTAGGAGCTGAGCTGGCTGAGCAACTACGCAACCGCAGTCTTGAGCTGTATGCCTTCGCTCGTGATTTCTGCGAGAAGCGTGGTATCATTCTTGCCGATTGCAAGCTGGAATTTGGCCTGATTGACGGTAAGCTGATTCTGATCGACGAGATTTTCACACCAGATGCATCTCGCTTCTGGGCCAAAGAGAATTATGTGCTGGATGTCGATATCGACAGTATGGATAAAGAGCCGGTACGCAATTATCTGGCACATTCCGACTGGGATAAGAACAGTCAGCCTGATCCGCTGCCGGCGTCGGTCGTCGAGGAGACTTCACGTCGCTACCGGGACATTTACTTTCGTATTTCTGGGCAGCAGTTATAGATGTTGAACTTGAGAAAGGAACAGGCAAGAGGGAGAAATGATTCTGGAGAAGCGTAGCGTTCGCCTTTGTGAATGGATTTCTACCTTTTTGGATTCTATTAAATCAAAGAAATCTGTGAGCAACAGCGATTGGAAGAACATTTCATCCGGCTGCCTTCATCCGAAGAATCATTTAGTTCAACATATGTAACGACTGATTTTTTTCTATCATCCTGTGTTTCAATCTTTGTATTCATAGAGTAGTCCATGAAGTGAACTAATAGTGCGTGTTCAAAAGGGCCGGTTTTCAGCACCAAGAAGGTTGGATGAAGCTAGGGCGTGAGGAGCGGAGCGTACGTAGTTTGTACGTGAGCACCGGAAGGCCCGGGTGAATTCAAGATTCGATGCCGAATTAGCTTCTTGAGTTACTTCGTGATCAAAAGCGGACTTTTTGAACTACCTCTACAAGACTTATACCGCGGCAGGGCCGCAATACAAACTTTAGGAGGAACATGAGAGATATGTTGAAAGCGAAGGTCTATGTCACCATTAAGCAAAGCGTACTTGATCCGCAGGGAGTTGCCGTACAAGGTGCACTGCATTCTATGGGGTTCCACGAAGTGGGAAGCGTTCGTATCGGTAAGTATATGGAGCTACAGCTCGAGACCGATGATCGCTTCGAAGCTGAAGCTCGCGTGAAGGCAATGTGCGAAAAGCTTCTGGCGAATACAGTCGTAGAAGACTACCGCTTCGAATTGGAGGGCTAATTGATGAAATTCGCAGTACTCGTATTTCCTGGTTCCAACTGTGACATCGACTGCTATAAAGCAGTGGAGGATACATTAGGCGAGCCTGTCGATTATGTATGGCATACAGCTACGGATTTATCCGCCTATGATTGCATTCTAGTTCCAGGCGGTTTCTCATATGGTGATTATCTTCGCTGCGGCGCGATTTCCCGCTTCGCTCCTGTAATGGCTGAAGTAGCCAAAGCAGCAGAAGCTGGTAAGTTTGTACTTGGCATCTGCAACGGATTTCAGATTTTGACGGAGGCAGGCTTGCTGCCAGGAACACTTCGTCGTAACATGTCGCTCAAGTTCCGCTGTCATGACACACTGCTGCGGGTTGAGAACAACAGCAATCCGTTCACAAGCGAGTATGCACTTGGTGAGGAGATTAACATTCCGATCGCTCATGGCGAAGGCAACTATTATTGCGATGAAGCTACTCTCGCTGGGCTGCAGGCGAACGGGCAAATTATTTTCCGTTATGTCAATAATCCGAATGGTTCACTAGACGATATCGCTGGTATCTCCAATGAACGCGGTAATGTAGTCGGCATGATGCCGCATCCGGAGCGCGCGGTTAGCAGTTTGCTTGGAACAGAGGATGGTAAGAAAATGTTCACATCGATTTTGAAGACTTGGAGGGATCAGCATGAGTCAGCAAGTGTCCGCTAAAGAACCGAATGCAGAGCAAATTGCAGAGCAGCAAATTTATAAACAAATGGGCGTTTCGGATAGCGAGTATGAGCTGATCTGCGGATTTCTCGGTCGTAAACCGAACTATACAGAGATTGGCGTATTCAGCGTAATGTGGTCTGAACACTGCGCATACAAAAACTCCAAGCCTCTGCTGAGAAGATTCCCAACTAGCGGCCCGCGCGTATTAATGGGTCCTGGCGAAGGCGCAGGCATCGTTGATATCGGCGACAATCAGGCGGTTGTATTTAAAATTGAAAGTCATAACCATCCTTCGGCAGTAGAGCCTTATCAAGGTGCGGCTACCGGGGTGGGCGGCATTATTCGCGATATTTTCTCTATGGGTGCTAGACCGATTGCTTCTCTTAACTCTCTTCGGTTTGGCAAGTTGGAGAGTGACCGGGTTAAATATTTGTTTGAGCATGTTGTAGCTGGTATTGCCGGTTACGGTAACTGTATCGGTATTCCGACGGTTGGTGGCGAGGTTGTCTTCGATGAGTCCTATGATGGTAATCCGCTCGTGAATGCGATGTGTGTCGGCTTGATCGATCATGACAAAATCCAGCGCGGTGTTGCGAAGGGTGTTGGCAATCCGGTGTTCTATGTAGGTCCTCCAACAGGCCGTGACGGGATTCATGGTGCGACTTTCGCATCTGAGGAATTGACTGAGGAGTCGGAAGCGAGGCGTACAGCTGTGCAGGTTGGCGATCCGTTCATGGAGAAGCTCGTAATGGAGGCTTGTCTGGAACTGATCGATACAGGTATCGTACTCGGTATTCAGGATATGGGTGCAGCGGGTCTAACTTGTTCTAGCGCGGAAATGGCTAGTAAAGCCGGCAATGGTCTGGAACTTTATCTGGACGAAGTACCACAACGCGAGGAAGGCATGACGGCTTACGAAATGATGCTGTCGGAGTCACAGGAACGGATGCTGTTCGTGGTAGAGCCGAAGGATGAAGCTCAGGCATGTGAAATCTTTGAACGTTGGGGCGTAATTTGCGCCAAGGTCGGTAAAGTAACCGATGACGGTCGTCTGAAGCTGGTTCATCATGGTGAGGTTGTTGGTGATATGCCGGTGACAGCGCTTGTTGATGAATGTCCTATCTATAATAGACCGTCTAGCGTACCTACTTACTATGAAGAAAATGCAAATATAGATACTTTAAGATATGAAGAAGTTCGTGATTTGAACGGTGCATTGGATAAAGTGTTATCTTCGCCTTCTGTAGCCAGCAAGGCATGGGTCTACAACCAATACGATTACATGGTGCGTACGAGCACAGCAGTGCGACCGGGTTCAGACGCCGCTGTCGTAACGGTTCATGGAACTCGTAAGGCGCTGGCCATGACGACGGACTGTAACGGACGGTTCGTGTATCTCGATCCTGAGGTTGGCGGCAAAATCGCCGTAAGTGAAGCAGCGCGCAATATCGTCTGCTCCGGTGCAGAGCCGCTAGCGATTACGGATAACCTGAACTTCGGTAGCCCGGAGAAGCCGGATATTTTCTGGCAGATGGAGAAATCGGTTGACGGGATGGCGGAAGCCTGCCGTGTCCTTGATACTCCAGTCATCGGCGGTAATGTCAGTCTCTATAACGAAAATACCAAGGGTGCGATCTATCCGACACCTGTCGTTGGCATGGTCGGTCTGGTACATGATACGGATCATATCACGACGCAAGGCTTCAAAAATGAGGGAGATGCCATTCTCCTGCTTGGTGACACTTATGGTGAACTGGGCGGCAGTGAGTTCCAGGCTGTTGTTCATGGCGCTACTGAAGGGCGTCCACCGCAGCTTGATTTGAATAAGGAAAAATCACTGCTTAACGCGGTTCTTAAGGCAATTCAGAGCGGATTCGTTCAATCGGCACATGATCTCTCTGAAGGCGGTCTTGCCGTCGCTCTGGCAGAATCCTGCATCAGCGGCGGCTTGGGAGCTCAAATTGAGCTGCCTGCATCGGAATTGCGTGCGGACATCGCCTTGTTCAGTGAATCTCAATCGCGCATCCTGCTCTCGTCTTCGCCAAATCAAGTGGATGAGCTTGTACAGTTGATCGGACAGCACGGCGTGCCAGTGCGGGTAATCGGAAGCGTGGAAGGCAAGGATCTTGTCGTTCATGCAAGTGGCGCTGCTGTTGTGAATAGACCGGTACAGGAGCTGAAGCAGGTCTGGGAGGATGTCATTCCATGTCTGATGAAATAATACCTTTCTGGACAGGTGATTATTATAACGAGGGCAGCGGGCGTGACGGTATATTCGACAAATTAAAAGAAGAATGCGGCGTGTTCGGGGTGTTTGGTCATCCCGAGGCCGCTTCTATATCCTATTACGGTCTGCATGCACTGCAGCATCGCGGTGAGGAGAGCGCAGGACTCTGCGTTGCAAGTGGAGCGGAGTTTAATTATCACCGCGGAATGGGGCTAGTTAAGGAAGTCTTTGACCGTGACAAACTGTCCTCACTACAAGGGGATCGCTCGATCGGCCATGTCCGTTATTCGACAAGCGGGGATAGCCGTCTGACGAATGCCCAGCCGCTCATCTTCAAGTATCGCGATGGCGATCTTGCGGTTGCGACGAATGGTAATATCGTCAACGCTCCGAAGATCCGCCGCGAGCTGGAGCAGTCAGGCTCGATCTTTCAGACGACAAGCGATACGGAAGTTATCGCTCATCTGATCGCCCGTTCCTCCAAGGACTTTGTGGAGGCGGCGAAGGATGCGCTAAGTCAGTTGGTCGGCGGATTCGCCTTCCTATTGATGACAAATGACAAGCTGCTTGTTGCCAGTGATCCGAACGGTTTGCGACCTATATCGATGGCTCGCCTTGGCGATGCTTATCTGTTCTCGTCCGAAACCTGTGCCTTTGAGGTCGTCGGGGCAGAGATCATCCGCGACATCCGTCCCGGCGAAATGCTGGTGCTTGATGCGAATGGTTTACGTGAAGACCGCTATGCCGAACCACAGCGCAAAGCGCTGTGCGCGATGGAGTACATCTATTTCGCTCGTCCGGACAGTGATCTGAATGGCTCGAACCTGCATGCAGCCCGGAAGCGGATGGGCCAGATGATGGCTCAGGAGTCTTTTGTCGATGCGGATGTCGTTACAGGTGTGCCGGATTCCAGTATTTCTGCGGCGATTGGTTATGCGGAGCAGACCGGGATTCCATATGAGCTCGGACTGATCAAGAATAAATATACGGGGCGGACCTTTATTCAGCCTAGTCAGGAGCTGCGCGAGCTTGGTGTAAAGATGAAGCTTAGCGCCGTTCGCCGAGTCGTAGAGGGTAAGCGCGTTGTTATGATCGATGACTCGATCGTGCGCGGAACTACTTCTCGTCGCATCGTTAATCTGCTACGTCAAGCAGGAGCTACCGAGGTACATGTTCGTATTACCTCACCACCATTCAAGAATCCATGCTTTTATGGGATCGATACTCCGGATCGTGGTGAGCTAATTGCTTCTTCTCGCTCCATTGAAGAGATTTGCCGGGAGATCAATGCCGATTCGCTGGAATTCCTAAGCGCGGAAGGCTTGATTCAGGCAGTCGGCGGCGACAACCAGGATGATTATAAGGGCGGCATGTGTATGGCTTGCTTCGACAACGATTACCCTACACGCACCGACTTCAATGGTGAAGAGAAGTTCGGCTGTACGAGTTAATAACTGCTCTTATGAAACTACAGATCGCTATTACGGTTATAATCCTGGAGATTGAAATCTAACGAAACACCATATCGCTATTGGGCTGAATCCAGGTTATAAGTCACTATTTTGGTTGAATAACGATCCCCTGTTTCGTTAAAATTCTCAGATGCTCTTTTTCACGTAATTAGCGATACTACGTTTCGATAGAAATCGAGTTCATATGTGATGATCAATGTGATTAATGTGATTAATGTGATTAATGTGATTAATGATATGAAATACCATAAATGTGAGTTGAAAATGTCAGACTTTCTTATAAACCATAATTTACGTTAAGGAGAGTGTCCTTTCGTGTCAGAAGCATATAAGAATGCCGGGGTGGACATCGCGGCTGGCAATGAAGCGGTAGAGCGGATGAAGAAGCACGTTAAACGGACGTTCCGTCCGGAAGTTATGACCGACCTGGGCGGGTTCGGCGCTTTATTCGGTTTGAACAAGGAGAAATATGAGGAGCCGGTGCTTGTATCGGGAACGGATGGCGTGGGAACGAAGCTGAAGATTGCCTTTGCGATGGACAAGCATGACACGATTGGTATCGATGCAGTGGCGATGTGTGTGAACGACATCGTTGTTCAAGGCGCTGAGCCGTTGTTCTTTCTCGATTATCTGGCTTGCGATAAAGTGATTCCGGGCAAGATCGAAGCGATCGTTGCCGGAATTGCCGAGGGATGTCACGAATCCGGCTGTGCGCTGATTGGTGGAGAAACAGCCGAGATGCCGGGTATGTACGCAGAAGGTGAATATGATATCGCTGGTTTCACAGTTGGTGTCGTGGATAAGAGCAAGATTGTCAACGGAAGCACAATTGCCGCTGGTGATGTTGTAATTGGCCTCGCTTCTAGTGGAGTCCATAGCAATGGCTTCTCACTTGTGCGCAAGCTGTTGTTGGAAGATGGCGGTTACGGCCTGCAGGATGAAGTAGCGGAGCTGGGTGATGCGAGGCTAGGTGATGTGCTGCTGACGCCAACGAAGCTATATGTAAAGCCTGTGCTTGCTTTGCTTGAGCAGGTTCAAGTGAAGGGTATGGCTCATATTACTGGTGGAGGCTTTATTGAGAATATTCCGCGCGTACTGCCGGAAGGGCTTAATGTGGAAGTGGATTACGGCACCTGGCCGATTCAACCGATCTTCCCCTTGCTTCAGAAGCAAGGCAACGTCAGCAACCGCGATATGTTCACAACATTTAATATGGGAATCGGCCTCGTGATTGTTGTTGCCGAAGATCAAGCAGAGGCTGCTCTTGATACTTTACGTAATGCTGGAGAGAATCCTTACACAATCGGACGAGTAACCGAAGGAAATCGGGAAGTGACTTTTAAGGGAGCAGAAGTCTAATGGCTTCACCTTTCCGGGTTGCCGTATTTGCTTCAGGTCAGGGCAGCAACTTCCAGACGCTGGTAGAGGCAATACAGAACGGGAGTATTGACGCTGAGATCGTGCTGCTGGTCAGCGATAAGGCGAAGGCGCCGGTTGTCGAACGAGCCTATAAGGCTGGTGTTGACAGCTATGTGTTTGATCCGAAGGCTTATCAGAAGCGGGAGGATTATGAGCTGGAGATTGCCACCGAGCTAGAGCGGAGGCAGGTCGATCTCGTCGTTCTTGCCGGTTATATGCGTCTGCTGACGCCGGTACTAGTCGATCGGTATGCAGGGAGAATGATCAATATTCATCCATCGCTGTTGCCGGCTTTTCCAGGTAAGGATGCGACCCTACAGGCTTGGAATTATGGTGTCAAAACAACTGGCATTACCGTCCATCTTGTAGATGGAGGCATGGACACCGGTGCTGTCATCGCTCAGAAAGCGGTTGAGATCAGGGATAGCGATAGCCTGGAGTCTCTGGAAGAGAAGATTCATGCTGCGGAGAAGGAATTGTATCCGGAGGTCGTCTCATGGTTCGCCAAAGGGTTGGTTCATGTCGAAGGTCGTAAAGTTTCGGTTTTGCAGAACTAATTGTTGTCATACATTCAGAAGTTAATTTTTATAGGTGACAGGATAAGATGTTCTTTCTAATGCAAATTCGATATTTCCCGAGAAATATCGTGTTCATATTCGTCATTTAAGAGGAGGAAGCAATTCGTGGGTATCAAAAGAGCGTTGGTAAGTGTGTCGGATAAGACAGGTATCGTAGATTTTTGCCGGGAGCTGTCTCAGCTCGGCGTAGAGATTATTTCGACAGGAGGAACGAAGAGCCTGTTGTCGAAGGAAGGGGTTCCGGTCATCGGCATTTCCGATGTAACGGGGTTCCCAGAAATCCTGGACGGCCGCGTAAAGACGCTGCATCCGACCGTTCATAGCGGTCTACTGGCTATTCGTGACAGTGCTGAGCATCAGGCGCAAATGAAGGAGCTTGGTCTCGATTATATCGACCTGGTTGTTGTCAATCTGTATCCGTTCCAAGAGACGATTGCTAAGCCGGATGTCGCTTATGAGGAAGCGATCGAGAATATCGATATCGGCGGTCCAACGATGCTCCGCTCGGCGGCCAAGAACCATGCCTTCGTTAGCGTTGTTGTTGATGCGAACGATTATAGCCAAGTGTTGGATGAGATTCGTGATGGTGGAGATACAACGCTTGAAACCCGTAAACAGCTGGCGGCAAAAGTATTCCGTCATACCGCAGCCTATGATGCTCTTATTTCCGACTATTTGTCCAACAAGCTGGGAGACCCGCTTCCGGAACGTCTTACCGTTACCTATGAGAAGATTCAGGATCTTCGTTATGGCGAAAATCCACATCAAAAAGCCGCTTTCTACCGCAAACCGCTAGCTGCTGTCGATTCTTTAACGAATGCAGAGCAACTGCATGGTAAGGAATTGTCCTATAACAATATCAATGACGCCAATGCGGCGCTGCAAATCGTAAAAGAATTTACGGAACCAGCTGTCGTAGCGGTGAAGCATATGAATCCTTGCGGCGTAGGGATCGGCGAGAGCATCTATGAAGCTTATCGCAAGGCTTATGATGCCGACCCGGTTTCCATCTTCGGCGGTATTGTGGCCGCAAATCGCATTATCGATGAAGATACAGCTAATTTGCTCAAGGATATTTTCCTGGAGATTGTACTTGCACCAGGGTTCACAGATGAGGCGCTGGCCTTGCTGACACAGAAGAAGAATATTCGCCTTCTGACGATCAGTGGTCTGGAACTGGCAGCGGATCGCAAGAGCCAATACGTGGTTACTTCTATCGACGGCGGTATGATCGTACAAGAGAGCGACATTCACTCCTTGACTGAGGCGGACTTGCAGGTTGTAACGGATCGTAAACCGACTGAAGAAGAGCTGAAGCAACTGCTATTCGGCTGGAAGGTTGTTAAGCATGTTAAATCCAATGCGATTGTTCTGGCGAAGGATGACATGACGGTTGGCGTTGGTGCCGGACAGATGAACCGCGTAGGCTCGGCTCGAATTGCTATCGAGCAAGCTGGTGAGAAGGCGAAGGGCAGCGCACTTGCTTCCGATGCATTTTTCCCAATGGGAGACACGCTGGAGGAAGCAGCCAAAGCCGGAATTACGGCGGTTATTCAACCAGGCGGCTCGATTCGTGATGAGGAGTCGATTAAGGTGGCCAATGAGTACGGAATCGCGATGGTATTTACCGGCGTGAGACATTTTAAACACTAAGAGGCCTGAAGACGGCAGACCGCTGCGGCGGCCTGTCGTTT
>DASYFA010000296.1:0-2934 GCA_036498705.1 Paenibacillus sp. | reverse complement strand
GAGCTGACCGCGACGACCACCCCCGCCTCTGCCGGAGTCGCATGCAGAAATCTAATCAAATAAATCGATAAAAAAGGAACACTCATCGAAGTAGCCATCCTGCCGAAGATGGTTCCTGCAATAATGGTCCAGCATAGTGGGTGAATCTGCTTCAGGGGGAATTTCATTGAGTGCCTCTCTTTCATGAAGTTCGTAATCTATCAGATTCCTCACTAAGTTAAATTATGTTAATAAAATAATAACGCCAATAATATCAAAGGGCCTGGCACGCCGTCAAGCAGCTGCCATGGCCCAATCCATCTATGTCTTGTCTATTATTCTAGCAGGAATCACGATCTGTACGGTTGTACCGATCCCGCGTCCACTTCCGATCTTAACCCCATATTCACTGCCGAAATGAAGTTGAATCCGGCTATGCACATTGCGGATCCCAAAGCCGGTGTTGAGCCCCTCGATCGGATCGAAGATCTGTCTAATCCGTTCTGCTGACATCCCTACCCCATTATCGATAATTTTGAATATGATCTGTTCCCCTTCAAGACGGCCGACGATGCGAATATTTAGGGAATCCCCCATCCGGGCATGCTCGAACGCATTCTCTATAAAGGGTTGTAAGATCAATTTGATCGTCTCATATTTACCAATGGCCGGATCGATATCATAATCAATCGTTACCGCATCACCGAATTTCGTCTTCTGAATGCTCATGTAAGCCTCAGCTTGCTCAAGCTCGCTACGAACGGGAATCAAGGTTCTACCCTCATTCAAGGACAGTCGGTAAAACTTGGCCAGATCGAGTACCATTTGCTGCAGCTTGTCGATCTGACCGAACTTGGCCAACCTGCTGATTGAAGATAATGTATTGTACAGAAAATGCGGATTGATCTGCGCTTGCAGCGACTCCAGCTCAGCCTCTTTCTTCTCGATCTGAGTCACATATACTTCCTCGATCAGATGATTGATATTTTGCCCCATCTCATTTAAGGCCAAAGCGATCTCCGAGAACTCATCTTTCCCGTGATAGCCCATCCGCTTATGCAGTTCTCCTTCTCGATAAGCGTTCAGCACAGAGACAACCTTATTCATCCGAATCGAGAAATAGCGTGAAATGAACATACCAGCAAAGGTAAATACAACGAGACAGAGCAGGCAGATCGCGATGATGAACATTTTTACTCGGGCCGAATCTTGTTCCATGACCGTCATCGGTACATAGGCGACCAGTTCCCAATTCTGATGGCCAACATTATCTTTAATGACCAAGTAATTATTTTGATTCACAGTGCCATTCACCTGATCAATCATATCCGGCAATTTCCCGGATTGATACATAATACTCCCGTTCTCATCTTTAATAAGAAGAGCACCGCCATCGCCAATCTTGGTATAATCCACTGCCTGGAACAATTCCTGTTTGCGTACGCTGAAGCGCATGAATCCAATTTCCTTTAAGTTTAATGGATTTTTCATGTCAACTAGGCGTCTGAGCAGTGAAATTCGGCCCAGCTCATTGTCGCGCTCCACCTTTTGCCAGACCATCGTCTGTCCTATTTTCTCCGCAGGGAAATTGCGATGCCAGTTCTTGTCCTCTATACGGTCCAAATGATATAGGTTATAGGTCTTCATGCGTGCTAAGAGATCTGGGTTCTCATTATCAAAGGAACCATAGTATTTCTCCGGGAGCGTGTCATTGTCAAGAAATAAGTACATAGCGATACTCAATCCCGTCGCATTCAGAGCAATATCAAATTTAGGCATGATAATTTTCGTAATCCGCTCATGGTTGTCCCATCCCATCTTATAGCTCCTGAGCTCGGTAATCAACGAATCATCGTCATACAGCATATTAGAGATGCGCTCCACATCGTCCATTTTATATTCAATATTATCTTTAATCTGGGTGATCGTCCCTTGAATATTGTTCCTTGTCTGCTTACGGATAGAGTCCTGGTACATCGTATGTGAGAAATAACCGATCGCAATGACCGGTATGATGATAAAGACCATATATGTCAACATCAGCTTATATCCAAAAGGTATAAACTTTGTTCTCTGCACATTTGGGGTTGGCATATTCACCCTCCATCATCATTCACGTTTGCGGTACTCGGCCGGTGTCATTCCAAAGGTCTCTCTAAACTGTTTACTGAAATACGGTATATATCGGTATCCAACCTGGTCGGCAACCTCGTAAATCTTCAATGTTGGATCCTTCAACAACTCGCGTGCCCGTTCCATACGCATCGTTACAAGCACCTCACTGAAGCTCTTACCCACTTCTTCCTTAAATAAATACCCTAAATAATTCGGAGAGAAAGAAAACTGCTGCGCTATATCCTTTAAAGTGATATTCTCATGCAGCCGTCCTTTAATAATCTTCATAATTTCCCGGATTAGTCGACTGTTCTTGGATTCTTCCTTCTGATGGATCATCTCGGAAATTTCAAACACGCGTCTTACTAGCCAGGAACGGATATCCTCCATCATTTCAAACTTCAGAACGACATCAAGACTATCCAACTCCATCCCAAGCATCTCGAACAAGTCCTCGTCTAAGGTATGTAAATATTGATCCAATTTGAATATGATATAGGTGGCCAAATTATAGATCGTGAACTTAGATCGTAATGTTGATACAGATAAAAATAAATTATCAATCTCATCATGGATTCGCACCAGATCATAAGTAACCATCGCCTTGAACAGGGCATCAAGGCGAATGTCAAGCGTCCTGGCATCTTTGAGCTCGGGAGCCTTACGGACATCCTCGTACTTGATCAACTGGCCTCGCCGGAAGAACATTTTGCCGTCTAGTGCTTCAAGCGCCTGCTTATAGGAGAATGATAATTGAAAAATATCGTCGACATTTCCGCCCAAGCCTATTGTAATAGGTACGGCTAGTCCATGGTCCAGAGCAGTGCGCATTTCATCAAT
>DASYFA010000295.1:0-6008 GCA_036498705.1 Paenibacillus sp. | reverse complement strand
GCTGCGCAGTTCATCCAGCGTTGTATGCACCGCCCCAGGCGAGATGAATTGAACCTCATGTAGGATTCTGCGACAGTCTCGCTCGCGGACAAGCTTCATTAATAATTCAGGTTGGAAAGTCATATCTGCACTATAGAAAATCTCTTGATTGATATATAGTGAATAGCTGTCTTTTCCAGGAATATGCGGAGTTTGAATCAATTCAACCGATAGTTTTGGCGACAATGAATATGAAATTCCTTCTTCTAGTGGATGGACCTCAAAGGCATCTTCAAGTGAAGAGATCCCTTCTTGAGTTAATCCACCTTTGAGTGTATTTTCCCATAGAGGCTGAACCAACTTCTTACTTATATAAAGGACCGGCTTACGCCCGTATTGAAATTTCCCCCGGAAGGCGAATTCCTCAAGTCCACCGACATGATCCCCATGGATATGGGTGATCAGAATCGCATCGATCTCGTCCGGTGTCTTACCTATTTGATGTAAAGACAGTGGAGCGGTAATCCCGCAATCGATCAGCAATGTGAAATCTTCTGTACTGAGAAGCGCATTATTGTTGAAATATTGCTTTGCGAAGGCCCCGCCTGTACCTAGCATTTGCAGACTTAATGACATATTTATTCACCTCTCCATTTCGATGTTGCATTACTTATAATATATCATTTCTTCACTCGGCCCCAAAATATATTAAAAAAATAAAAACCTTTCATGAAAATAGCGCAACTTGATTCTTCATTTGGAGTATAAATTTACATCAACATGAATCTTATGGAGGTTATTTACTTATGAAATGGAGAAGAGTTGCAATACTCGCTACCATATTCTCCCTGATGGGAGGTTCGCTGCTGTTCGCTGATTCGGCTTCCCAGAAAGTCCGTCTACTGATGAATGGACGCGAGCTTGATGATGGAAGTTATATCATAGACGGTAAGACTTATATCCCTCTTCGTGAACTACCAGGCTTGATTCAGTATGACGAGTCTACGAAGACGGTATATTATTATAAACCGAATGTACATATCTCTTTGTTCCAATCTTCCGATGGCTCAGTCTTCGGTGATATTAATAAGACAGGGAAGCTGAAGTTCAATGTATTCTCACAGATCGACAATTTGAAGACTGATATATCGGCGGTTCGGGTATCCATCACATCTCCAGATGGCAACACAACTGTAATTCAGACGAGTGATATTCCGAAAGATCAGAAGGAGAATTTCTGGTTCCGGACCGAGGATTTTACTTATGATTTTAAGAATGCTGGGAAATATAAAATTGGTTTCTACATGAAAGCGTCCAGCGGAGGAGAGTTCACCTTAGTCTCGGAGAAGAGTATAAATGTGCTCAAATAACTAGCCCGAGTATTCTAAATTGACCTGTCCGTTGTAAAGTGTTACGATACCACAAGGTTGATAACTTTAAACTAGAAGTGAGGTATTTGAATGAGCGAGCATAATCACGAGCACGGCGAAGCATGCGGCTGCGGACATGATCATGACCATGAGCATGAAGAGTTCGTGTTGACCCTAACCGATGAAAATGGAACTGACGTAGAAATGGTTCTCGTCGAGACATTTGACGTAGGTGAGAAGCTATATGCACTGCTGCTTGAGCGCAACAATCCGGGAGCCGATGGCATCATTCTACGTATGGAAGAAGAGAATGATGAAATGGTGCTTTACAATATCGAGGATGAAGATGAGTGGGCTCAAGTAGAAGAAGCTTACAACCAGCTTGTATCCGAAATGGACGAAGCATAAATTTAAGATCAATAAGAGTTGTCTCAGGCATAAATTCTGCCTGCTGGCGGCTCTTTTTTAGTTCGTTCTGATTACGAAGTTACCAGAGAGCGGGTTTGCATAGAATTTAGAAATCATCTGTATCTTGAAAAACAGGACTTGCGGCTGTGTATTTTCCCGCAAGTCCTGTCTAAAGTAAATTTATAATCTGTGTTCAAAAGGTCGGTTTTCTTATCAAAAGCGGACTTTTTGAACTACCTCTATCTAGAAGATTGGATCAGCTTCTACGATTACCTTTACATTCTTGATGTAACGGTCTTCAGGTCCTTTTACGGGCAATCCAACCGTGACATGATCCTGGATATAATCGATATTGTCCTGGGAGATAACCTCACCAGGCAAGAGAATCGGTATGCCAGGAGGATAGACATATATGAATTCGGCGATGATCCGGCCGGCTGATTCAGCGAACGGAATCACTTCGGTATCTGCATAGAAGGCGTCACGAGGAATGAGCGATAATTGCGGAATCTCCGGTATTTTTACGATCAGTTCGTTAGCATTTCCTTCTTTATAATACAAATTGGACAGCTCGCGCAGTGCAGTTAGCAAGATATCTACAGTCTCTTGATTATCCCCTGGGGTAATCAGACACAGGATATTGTACATATCACTGAGCTCGACTTCGATATTGTAATGCTCTCTGAGCCAGTTCTCCGTCTCATAACCTGTGATGCCAAGATGACGGACATGAATGGTTACCTTGGTAGGATCGAGATCGTAGGTGGCTTCGCTACCGAGAATTTCACGGCCAAAGCTGTATAAGCCTTCAATGTTGTTCACACTGCGGCGTACATAATCAGCTAACCTCATCGATTCCTCGGCTGTTTCATGACCTTGCATGGCCAGAGTTCTTCGTGCAGTGTCGAGTGAAGCCAGCAGCACGTAGGAAGTTGAGGTTGTCGTCAGCATGCTCATAATCGTCTGGACACGCTGTGGATTTACATAGCCATTCTTCGTGTTCAGATTGAGTATTGAGCTCTGGGTCATTGAACCGCCAAGCTTGTGCACGCTTGTTGCGGCCATATCCGCACCAGCTTGCATAGCGGACATAGGCAGATCTTCATGGAAATGAATGTGAACGCCATGTGCTTCATCGACGAGAACAGGCACATGATAGCTATGAGCTAGATCAACAATTTCCTTCAGATGGGCACATACTCCATAGTAGGTTGGGTTGATGACCAAGACTGCCTTGGCATCAGGGTGCCGCTGCAGTGCTCTCCGAACCGAGGAAGTCGTGATCCCGTGATCAATTCCTAGGTTGGCATCCTGCGCTGGGGATACGAAGACAGGCTTCGCACCGGAGAAAATAATCGCTGACATCACTGATTTATGGATGTTCCTTGGTACGATTATCTTGTCACCAGGTGAGCAAACAGACAGAATCATCGTCATGATGGCTCCGCTGGTACCTTGCACCGAGAAAAAGGTATAGTCTGCCCCAAAGGCATCGGCTGCAAGATTCTGGGCTTCTTCAATAACGCCCGACGGCTGATGGAGATCATCAAGCGGGGCGATATTAATCAAGTCAATAGACAGGACATTATCGCCAATAAAATCATGAAATTCTCTATCCATGCCGTGGCCTTTTTTGTGCCCGGGAATATGGAATTGCACGGGGTTACCTGCCGCATGCTGCTTGAGTGCAGTAAATAACGGCGTAGTTTGATGATCCATGTAGTCGTCTTCCGCCTTTCGTGAAAAATTAACAAATTTGAGTATAGCAAAAAGTGACCGGAATGCAAGAAAAGATTCTGCCGCCCGACTAATTCTGTTATTCAGCAGGTAAAAGGAGGCAATAAATTGGGCAAACTGATATCTATGAATAAGGGGAGAGACATTCTTCCCAGGGAGGGGTGAGCAGATGAAACTGACATCGAAGCTTGTTAACAAGTCATTGTTAACTCCGACCTTTGTTTGTCTATGGATCATTATGTTTTTGGTTGAGTTCGTAAAAGGATCTTTACTGGTATCCGTGCTGCCGGTTTATATGGGGGATGTGTTGAAGGTTAGTGCGTTCCTAATAGGACTGTCCTTCTCACTCCAATATATTGGGGACAACCTATTCCGTAGCCCGGCGGGCTGGCTTGTAGAACGGCTCGGATTCCGTATGACAATGGCGGCCGGACTCTTGATTACACTGGGAGCAGTATTGATCCTCAGCTTTATTAAGACCGTTGGCTTTATCGTGCTTGGCTGCGCCCTGCTTGGCATCGGGACGGCACCTTTATGGCCCTGCGTCATGATGGGGATTTCTGCAGTAACCGAGGAGAAGAAGAATTTTGGAACAGCGATGGGAGTGATCCAAATTTCCAGTCTTGGCGGAACAGGGCTTGGGCCGATTATCATCAACTTTTTCGTCAGTAAGTCTTATACCCTCGTATTCTGGTTCCTACTGGCCTGCATGGTCGTTGTCGTAATCATCTCACTGTTCCTGCCCGGTAAATCGGGGAACAAGCAGGTGTACGCCGCATCTAAAGGCGAAGGACGGCAGGGAAGACTGCGTACGTTGCTACAGAACATCCGTCAAACACTACACCACATCCGACATAATTTAAAGGTGAGCCCATTTCTGTATCCAGCGCTCTTCCTGCAGACCTTCGCGATCGGGTTATTAACACCGGTTATTACTCTATATGTGAGGACAGAGCTCGGACTATCACCTGAAGCCTACAGCGGAATGTTAATTGTTGGCGGGGGAATTGCTGTTGCTGGTTTGATTCCGGTCGGCAAATTAGTAGATCGTTACGGAACAAGCCTGTTCCTGAACATTGGCTTCGCCTCTGCGGCGATCTCGATTTTCCTATTTGCACTTACCCGCTCGATTCCAATTGTTTGGATTCTAGTTAGCTTGATTGGCCTTAGCTATTCCTGCATTCTGCCAACGTGGGATACGATGCTGTCGCATTTGATACCGGAAAGGGAGAAGGGGACGGTATGGGGATTCTTCCTGACGATCCAGGGTTTTGGTATGATTATCGGCCCAATCGTCTCCGGTAAATTATGGGACTTACTCGGCCCATCAGCTCCATTTCTGGCCAGTGCCTGCTCTATGGGCTTGCTGTTCTTCGTACACCTCATCCTCTCCCGGCCTCGGTACCTAAGCGCAAGTTAACGGCGATCATGTTACCAGGGACAGGGGGCATAAGGAGTTCAAGAAACACAGTTTGACCGATCCTGCTAAAAAGGAGCTATCCGGCATTCCGGACAGCTCCATTACTTTATTTTCCATATTATAGATTGAAATATTAAAAAGAAGCTTTGTATAAAGGATGCAATGTAGAGAAAGTGTCCTCTATCTTGGCCAATAATTTGTCTCCGCTCAGCAAAATAGGGTCATCTCGCTCAATCCGCAGTCCACACATCATTTCCGCCTTTTTAACATTCTTAAGCCGCTCAGCCATTTTCTTTAATTCAGCGGGCTTCAATTCAGCATGCAGCGTTCCATTCGGGTTAAAGTGATCCATTGACCAGAAGAAGTTTTCTGGCAAGGTCTTCTTTACATTGTTGGCGTGCTTGTCCAGAAAATCGGCGAATACAAGCTTATTTGGACTTTCGTAAATAACGGCAAAAATAATGAACAGATGTGTGGAGAATAGGCCGACTTCGAAATGAGGCAATGCCTTGTATCCGCGTTTGCTGCTTGCCATGGCAACCCAGGTGTCGATCGGCGGGTTGACGGTACGTCTGGCGTGCTTGGCAACATGGGGATACATCTCTTCCCCGCAGAGCGCGGACAGATAAGTGGCCAGCGTCTGGCCTAAATACTCCAGCTTCGGTCTAACCTGGCCAATTATGGCTTCCATCCTGCCCTCAAGGCCTGGCACTGTGAAGACATCAAAATCTTGCGCGGTGAAGCCGTTGAAATTCGTCATAATGAATTAACCTCCATATTCAGTGCTATAAATTCAGCACATAATGTCACAATTTAGCTGTTTTTAGTATAGCATAAACATCGTTATATCTAGCTTGTCCATCAGATTCCGCGATATTGCCGATTGGTGTCTCTCTGCCTTTTTGTAGTAGATCGGGCTTATAGAAGGGGAAAAATAATCAATAATCCAAGTTCCGTTACATATTATGAAGTATAAGATAAAGTAAGCCGCAATCGGGAGATGAAGGTGAGAGCTAAATGCAAGCATTATCGCTGTTTAGCACTCTCACAAATAATGAGGAGGGAGTGCCGTGAATAAAAGTTATGAAGTGGAA